>DAOORG010000311.1:0-3198 GCA_035389165.1 Chitinophagales bacterium | reverse complement strand
AAGAAAAATGCCTAAAATAAATGTAACATATGTATTGTGCAAAATAGGAGGTATCAGTCAGTATAGTTGGATTGCAGATGCTATAGACAAAAAACTAATTGAACTTTCATTCATCTTTTTAGATGAGACAACCAATACGCTGAAAGAAATATTAACTGAAAAAGGAATTTCCTGTTATCAGCTTTCTGTGAACTCAAAAAAAGATATTCCAAAAGCCGTTTATCAGACAATCAAAATTTTTAAAAAAGAAAAAACCGATGTGGTGCATACTCATTTAGTAGATGCATCACTGGTTGGTTTGACGGCCGCAAAATTTATGGGTATCAAAAAAAGAATTCATACGCGCCATCATGCTGATTTTCATCACCAACATTATAAAAAGGGTGTACTGTTAGATAATCTTATAAATTTCCTTTCTACAGACATAATTGTTATAAGCAAAAATGTACAGGAAATAGTACAGAAAAAAGAAAAATATCATTCTCAAAAAATTCATCTTATCTATCATGGTTTTAAACTGGACGATTTTGAGCAGGTACCGCAAGAAAAAATAAACCTCGTAAAATCAGCTTATTCTATATATGGGCATCCTGTAATCGGAATGATTTCAAGATATGAAACTGGAAAAGGTATCCCTTTTGCCATACTTGCTTTTGAAAAAATACGCAAGGAATTCCCTGAAGCACAACTTGTAATAGCCAATGCTTTCGGTGCAGATACAGAAAAAGTGAAAGCGCTTCTCTCTAAACTTCCTGAAAACAGCACTATTGAAATTGTATATGAAAAAGAAATTAAAGCTTTATATAAATGCTTTGATATTATGATACATGTACCTGAAGCAGCAAATTATGAAGCTTTTGGCCAGGTGTATATTGAAGCCATGGCAGCAGGCGTACCCGGCATTTATACCCTATCCGGAATCGCAAATGAATATATTATAAACCACAAAAATGCAATTGTGGTAGCGTATAAAAATGACGAGGAAATTTATACAGCCATCAAAAAATACATGACAGATATTGAATATAAAAAAAACATAATTTACGAAGCAAAAAGAAATGTAACAGAGCTATTTGGCATTCGTAAAATGATGTCTGAATTAAATGCCTTATATTTGGCATAAAATTGTCACTTTTGCAAAGACGCATCACTTATATATTATTTGGGATAGATAAAGCACCTGCCTTTGAGTGGATTATAGATAAGATAAACACTCGAAAATTTCAGTTGGAATTTATTCTGATTTCAGGCAAAAAGAACACACATATTGAAGCACATTGTGCTGCCAATAAAATTCCGTTTTATCTCGTTGACTATTATTCAAAGAAAGACATTCCGGCAAGTATCTGGAAGGTGTATAAAATTTTAAGAAAAACTCAACCTCATGCTGTTCATGCACATATTTTTGAAGGTGGATTGATTGGTATTACTGCAGCGTTTTTAGCACGTATTCCAAAAAGAATTTATACTCGACATTATTCAACCTATCACCATCAGTTTCACCCAAACGGATTGAAATATGATAAAATAATAAACCGACTGTCAACGCATATTATTGCTATCTGCAATAACGTGAAAGATATTTTAGTTGATTTAGAAAATGTCCCGGAAAATAAAGTTTTTTTAATTCGACATGGTTTTGACCTTGCTGACTTTTATACTGTTTCTGCAGATAGAATTAATATTATCAAAGCTAAATATAATCCGAGAAATCAATCACCGGTAATTGGCGTTGTGTCCAGATTTACATTTTGGAAAGGCATTCAGCACATAATACCTGCATATAAAAATATTCTGAAAAAATACCCGAATGCTCTTTTGGTTTTGGCTAATTCAAATGGTGATTATAAAAAAGAAATTAAAAAACAACTGGAAGATTTACCCGTTAACTCATATATTGAAATAGCTTTTGAGAATGACAATGCCGCACTTTTTAAGCTCTTTGATGTATTTGTTCATGTGCCCATTGATAAGAATGTGGAAGCATTCGGTCAGATTTATGTGGAAGCCCTGGCAACGGGAACTCCTTCTGTTTTTACACTTTCGGGTGTTTCTCCTGAGTTTGTTATAAACGGAAAAAATGCAGTAACTGTAGATTTTAATAATTCAAATCAAATAGAAAATGCTGTGACAGAAATTTTAGAAAACAAAGCGCTTAAAGACACACTGATTGAAAATACTAAAATGAATTTAGATAAGTTTTTTTCCTTAAATTTGATGATTGGTAGTTTAGAAGAACTATATGAACAATAACAAAAATTTACCTTTCTTTTCAATTATAATGCCCACCTATAACCGGGCAAATTTGATTATAGACTCTATTAAAACAGCGATTGCCCAGGATTATCAGAATTTTGAAATTATTGTTGTTGACGATGGAAGCACAGATAATACGGAAGAAGTCGTCTTGTCGCTTCAGCACCCAAAAATCATTTATCATAAGAAAAAAAACGAAGAACGTGCAGTTGCCAGAAATACCGGTACGCAGCTGGCAAAAGGAGATTATGTTACATTTTTTGATTCTGATGATTATTTATATCCAAATCACCTGTCAGAAGCAGTAAAGCTTATAGAAAAAAAACAATCTCCGGAGATAATCTATCTTGCCTATAACGTTATGGATATAAATAAAACGATTATAAAAGAACAGATTATTTATAGAAAAACAGACTTTAATAAGAAACTAATTAATGGAAACTACCTTAGTTGTAACGGTGTTTTCTTAAGAAAAGACGTAGCACTTCAGCATCCATTCAATACAAACAGGACATTATCTGCATCAGAAGATTACGATTTATGGTTACGACTTGCTGCAAGATATACTATTCACTATAGCAGTGTAATTACATCAAGCATTCTCAACCATGATGCAAGAAGTGTATTTGTTGTTAAAGAAAAACCATTAATTGACCGCATCAGCCTTTTAATTGAAACTTGTAGCAATGACACGCTAATCAAAAAAATATACAAAGGAAAACTAGATACTTTTGTTTCAAAATGCTATTTATACCTTGCTTTGCACCTTGCTATGTCAAAACATAAGAAAACTGCATTGACTTATTTTTACAAAGGTATAAAAGAACATCCGATGTCCATTTTTGACATCAGAGTGTATGGAATAATTAAATGTTTATTAATTTATTAAAAAAAAACGATGAAGACCTTCTTACAATATGCAAACAGAATATTAGTAACCGG
>DAOORG010000310.1:0-3209 GCA_035389165.1 Chitinophagales bacterium | reverse complement strand
GCCAACACCTTTAATTACCTTAATAGAATTTGCAGCAAATGGATCAATTTCTGGAGCATGTTCAGAACCCCAATCTTGAGTTTCTAACTTAACACCATTATTAACAAGTGAAATTCTATCACCATACAAGCCATGAATTATAGGTTTACTTATTGTTGTACCAGTCTTTAATTGATTTACACCTGCAACTGATGTTAATATATTTCCGAGGTCTTTTCCTTCTAGTTTTGTAAGAGCTTTGTTATCAATAAGAATATAAGTCTGTGAAGTTTCTTTCTCATATTTGGAAGCAGTTGTTATTATTTCATTCAGTTCTTCTGCGTGATGTTCAAGTACATAGTTTTTTGAAGTAGATTTACTAATTGTTAATGTTGTAGTATCTGGAGTACAACCAACATGTTCTATGATTAAGGTGTATTTACCAGCGCAGATATTATTAAACTCATAATATCCATTTGAGTCAGCGGTAGTACCTTGTTGTAATTCCACAATATAAACAGTAGCATAATCTAAAGCAGATTTATCATGTTCATCAGAAATTCTTCCATCTAATCTTAATGTACAATCTTGGGAAAATGTATTAATAGAAAAAAGTAAAGAAGCGATGAATAGAATCTTTTGCAACATGATTGCAAATATAGGGTTTGTTCGCAAGAAATGCAACATAATTGCATTATTTAAGTTTTTTTTAGAAAAGTTTTTTTATTAAAAAAAATGTTTTACATTTGCACTCGCTTTACAGAAATGTAGAGGGCGCATAGCTCAGCTGGTTCAGAGCACCTGCCTTACAAGCAGGGGGTCCGCGGTTCGAACCCGTGTGCGCCCACCAATAAACACTAAGGTTTCAGTTTTTTACTGGAACCTTTTTTGTTAATGTGACCTCAAATGTGACCTTATAATGGTTAATTATAGGAAAACCCAAAACAATAAAAAGAAAATAAAAATCATGATTTGGAGTTGCTGGTTGCTTATCATAAGCAAATGCGGTCTGTGATTCTTAGTTTAATTGCTTCAATACAACATCAAACTGTAATCCCATATATTGGCAAAATTCATCAATAGTAACAACCTGGTGTTGCTCCTTCTTGAAATATTCCTTAATTCTTTTAATAAGGTATCTGCCATATCTGTCACTTTTGCCTGTGATTATCTGAATGTCTTTCGGATAAATACACAGTCTATTCATTATCAAATATTCAAAATATTAGTAAAGATAATTAATCTTTTACAAAGGTAAAAGTGTGCTTGTTGGAATAATAATCCATTATCGGAAATATCGGAATCGCACATTTTACAACTACTACAACTGTGTATATATTTGAAACATGAACACTGTTCTCAAGATATTAATTTTCATTTCAGCGATATGTTTTTCATTTAAAATGAATGCAAATGATTCTGCAAGAGTTGTGCGAGTAAAAGATGGTGATACTTATGTTTTAAGAAAAGCAAATACAGATTTTACTGTCCGACTTAAAAATGTTGATTCACCTGAATTAAAACAACCTTTTGGTTATTTAGCATTCGTGTACACAAGTAAACTAATATCAGGCAAAATGGTATCGTATGACAGTACAGGCAAGGATTTGTACGGTAGAGTACTTGCTGATATTTGGGTAGATAATAAAAGATTAGATAGTACGCTTATCCGTAATGGTTGGGCATGGCACTATCAAACATATAGCAATGATACACTATTGAAATCTATGATGGTATCAGCCATTAATGAAAATAAAGGACTTTGGAAATGTGGAATGGTTGGCGTTTGTCCGCCATCATTCTGGAGATCATATAATTCAAAAAACAGAAATAAATTCTGTTCAGGTTGTAAATAATTTTTTAAACAAATAAAACTTAATAATCATGGCTAAACAAAAAGGGCTCGTAAAGTACACAGGAACATTAGGTGATGTTCGACACTTTAAAATCAAAGGACAAAACGGTTACTTCGCCGGAATGGTTGGCGGACCAACAGACACTCAGGTTAAAACTGCACCTGAATTTAAAAGAACGCGAGAAAATATGAATGAATTTGGTGGATGCGCTAAGGCAGGTAAATCTGTTCGCATTGCTTTATCAGAAGTATTAAGCGGTATGACAGACCCGCAAGCAGCAGGTCGCTTAACTTCCATCATGAAAAAAATAAATCTGGAAGACGGAACGGAAGCGAGAGGTGTTCGTAAGGTGGAAATCAGTACACAACGAACATACCTGTACAACTTCGCATTTGATAAAAACACTTCCTTTTCAGGTATTGTTTATATTCCATACTCAACTACTCATTCAGTTGACAGAGTAACAGGAACTTTAACGACAGTTGCATCTAATCCGGCTAATGCTTTAAATGCTCCTGTAGGTGCCACACATTTCCGCTTTATCAATGCTATTGGTGTAATTGCAGATTTTGTTTATAATGACGTAACAAAATCGTATGAACCAAGCAACCCGGCATTGAATGAAATGAGTAATACTACTTATGGTGCATACAACGATTTAACTGCTGCCTATGCAGGTGAAACATTAGATGTTGCACTTCCAGCTGGAACTGTAGTGACCGGGGATGTATCTGTTTTGCAATGCATCGGTATTGAGTTCTTTCAATTGGTAAACGGAAATTATTATAAATTTTCTTCCGGAAATTGTTTGGTAATTGACAACGTTTATTAATATGAGAGTATCAACTGCTATATTTCGTCGTGCTAAACGAGACGGTCGGAATCCTTCTACGGGTGCAAAATCAATGACGCCAGAAGAAAAGAGAAAAGCTGCTGAAGCAAAAAAAAAGAAAATGCAAAGTGAAAGTCAATCGGGTGACTAACTTTTTTTGAAATTCTTGAATATGGTATTGAATCCTGCATATTTTATGCAGGATTTTTTATTTTCTATCATTTTAATATATAGACACGGTATTAGGTGCAATTATGTATGACTTATGTACGGCTTATGTATGACTTATGTACCCTAAATAAATGAGCGTTTATAAAAAATCGCTCTTCTTGTATCTTTGATAAGCTGTAAGTTTTTTTCATATTGAATTTCTAATTGCTCCAGGTGCTTGAATAGATGAATTGCTTTTTCAAACTCTGCTTTGTTTTCTTTTGATTTAAGAAAGGATTTCGATAAGCACTGATTTAGTTCATCGATGGAGATAAATTGGATTACAGAGCCTTTGAGGTAGTAATGAAAGGCTTTTGAGTGCCATAAACCAT
>DAOORG010000309.1:0-3223 GCA_035389165.1 Chitinophagales bacterium | reverse complement strand
ACACCTTTTTGCATCCAATCCATAAAGAAATGGGTAGCTACATCTTTAGTGCTTTCGTAATAACCAAGTCCATCTTGCCATTTATATTGTGATAATACATTAATGGGTTCGAAACCGGCAGCACGTAAGTCTTTCATATGCACGTATTCTAAATTCCGGTCAGTTTTCAATTCGATACGAACTTTCACTACATCACCCACTTGCAAAGGTGTTTTATCTGTGATGGTAAGTAATTTTTTGCCTTCGTTGGTATTTTCTTCTTTGAACAATTTTTTAGTTAATTGCAGTGCGGTTGTAGCACCGGCTATCTTGTCTAAATCTTCAAAATATTGCCAATATAGCGCACCATAAGCCGGTCCTTTATCTGTTTTTTTCAACTCAATTTTTGCCATTTCCGGTTTTATTTCGTCGCCAGACCATTTTACTTTGTAATAGCCTGTTCCCGGTTCCACCGTTGCATTTAATTTTATTGGATCTATAACCACTTTGTTCATTTTCACTTCTACCAGTTTGTCTGATTTCAACCAGTCTTTTCCTTGTAATAATAAAGCATAACAAGCTTCTGCCGTTGCTTTGGTAGATTTCCAGGAAGTGGTTTGCTTTTGTTTCAGCAACCACACTTTCATTTCATCTACGGATTTGTTATCGTTAGCCACTTCGGTAAACGCTTCAATTAATAATGCCTGTGTTTCCACGGGTGCCTGATACCAATACCATCCAGCGTTTTCATTGGCTTTCCAGTACATGCCTAATTCTTCACTACTAATTGAATTTTGTTTTAAAGATGTGATGATTTTATCAGCAGTTTGTTTTTCTTTATTGCGTTGTAAGGTCAATGAAATCATACCTTTTGAGTATAAATCCTGATTTAACCAAAACTCTTTTTCCTGTTTGATAAAATAATTATAGGCTTCGTCATTTTGTTTTTCAATTTTATAATCGAAAAATGAACGCGCATACAGTGCATGAATATTTGTATAGTACAAGTGATTTGTTTTCAAATAATCTTTGTCGTATTTTTTGATGTTCACCAGATCTTCCGTCAATCTGTCATCTAAATAAGCAATAGCTTTTTTTAGTACTTCATCAATTTTAGATTTATTCTTAATGTCCATCACATTTAGTTTTGCCAAGTGACCGAAACCTGCAACAATGTGCTGCGTGATGTAGCGGTTGTCTTGCATGCCTGGAAACCAGGTGAAACCACCGTTTGGCGTTTGCATTTGTATTAATTTATCAAAAGCACGTTGTTGTTCGTCTGCCATTTTAGATAAATCAAATAATAAGGCAATGCGTTTTTTCTGTTCCGTTTCATCTTGCGCATCGCGCACCCAAGGTGTTTCTTCTAACAATACCGCTTTTAATTCCTGGTTCTTTTCTAAGTTAGAAAGCAGTGCATCCGTGTTTTTCCATTTATCAAAAATGGTTTTGATTTTAGTCCCGAAGGTTCGGGATTCGTTAGCAATATAAGACGCTAAACTGTTAGCATAATAGCGTGAGAATAATTGTTCTGCACATTCGTACGGATATTCCATCATGTATGGCAAAGCCTGCACGGCATACCAAACCGGTTGTGATGACATTTCCAATGTCAGGTTATAGTTTTTGAGTGTCGTTGATTTATTTTTTAATAATTTCTCAAACGTAAATGATTTTTTACTGTCACCGCGCACCCATAACGGCATGGTTTCTGTTACCATCATTCTGTTTGGTAAAACAATTAAAGAAGCTTGTTCGCCGTCGCTGAAATTATCGGCTTGCGCTATTACTTTATAGGTGATGGCATCAACACCTTGCGGAATTTGTATTGTCCAGCTTACGGCTGTGTTTTTGCCTTTTTCAACAGAAAAATTACGTTCACCAATGGTGTTGAATTTTCCGGCAACTGCTTCCATAATTTTTGCTGTGATGTCTTTCATGGTTGTTGCATCATATAAAACCAATTCAGCTTTGCCACTTAAGTCTTTATCTGATAGATTGGAAATTTTGGTGGTGAACTCAAATTTATCACCTTCACGCAAAAAGCGCGGTGCGTTTGGTGTGACCATCAATTCTTTTTGTGTTACCACAGATTTTGTGAAGTATTGATAATGTAAATCTTTGGTGTGTGCTAAGCCTAAGAAATTCCATTTGGTTAATGCTTCCGGCATTTGAAAATTCAATATTACGTTGCCGTCCGCATCGGTTTGTAATTGAGGTAAAAAGAAAGCCGTTTCGTTTAAGTTGGTGCGTGGTGTTACTTCCGGTTTTTTTGCAGGTTTTTCAGCAGAGTCAGTTGCAAAACTTTCCTTTTCGCGTTCGCTTAATTTTGAGACGGCAGATTCATTTGCCATTAAAGCATCGTTTTTTTCTTCAGATGGCATTTCTTTTGCCGAACCTTTTGCTGCATCCATTTCCAGCATTTGTGCTGCATAAACAGGCGCAGATTCACTTTTCATCATCATTCCTTTACCATAAAAAACTCTGTGATAACCACCTAAACTCAATCCAAATAAATTCAGATCATCATAACCATGTGAGAAATATTCTTTATACGGATTCCAGTTTTTAGCCGTATACAGATTGCTGTTTCTGCTGCCGAATGCATCGCTTCCATAACTACCTAAGTAGCCATTGTAATAAGATTGCGATAAACCAAAATTTAAACTATGCGGCAAGAATGCATCTAAAGAAGCATCGTACATGGTGGCTAATAATTCTGAAGCTATCTTTTCTTTGTTGTTGCCTGATATTTTTAATTTCCATTGTTCTTTTGCACCAGGCAATAATTTATCTCTGAAGGTTATCCATTCCACTTTCAGGCTTTTATCTTCGTATGGCACAGCAATATACTGGCTACCTGTGTAACTTCTGTTTTTATTTACAACGACATAATTAATTTCAATACCACCAAGATATTCTTGTTTTATTGGAATAGAAAACGTTTTAATTTCATTATTCAGTTGCACCGTTTTCTTTTCGATAATTTTTCCTTTGAACGCCGTTTCGATAATTGCATACGCATTTGACATAGACGTACCAATTTGATAATTCACCGATTCGTTCGGTTTTACGGATGTTTTATCTAATTTAAAAAATGCGAACGATTTAGGATTTGGTGTTTTATCATTTAGAGAAGATGCTAAAAATGTTTTCTTAAATTCTATTAGATTTCCGTTTTTATCTTTACAGGAAAACTCAATAATATACGCGCCACTTGGTAATGAATTTGGCGTTAGATTTA
>DAOORG010000308.1:0-3249 GCA_035389165.1 Chitinophagales bacterium | reverse complement strand
AATGCAGAAACGCTGGAATACCAGATTTTTCCGCGATTGGTGGCTTTTGCCGAATGTGTTTGGACCAATAAATCCAGAAAGAATTTTGCAGATTTTGAAAGACGACTGAAAGCACAACAAAATTTCTTCTTCAAAGAGAAAGAAATGCCAAAAATAGATATGGTTCGTATAAAGCCAAAAAAATAAGCTGTTATACTAATTCATATTTACGATAAAAACACCGGCGATGATGACACCGATGCCTGCCATGCGTGTCCAGTTCATCTCTTCATTAAATACAACATAAGAAATTACCGTTAAGCTGACAATCGTCATAGAAAAGAAAATGGCACTTGCCAGATTTAGTGGTATTGTTTTCAGGCATTCCGTAAAACAAATAGAATTAAAAAGACCAAACACCAATCCACCGGAAAACATCAGCCACTTCTTCTTAGGATTTCCTTCCACCATGGATGCATACTTAAAACCCATATTGGTGAGTGCATTAAACAATATCGCTAACCATAGCCAGTAATTTGTAATCATAGTTTCTATTTTATTTAAATATACTACTTCTGCTTGTTTTAAAGCATAACATTAATTTAATAAATCCACATAGTCTATATTGTTGGTAGATTATATAGATTTGCAGAACTATTCACGAAATTACTGAAATATGAAAAAAGCAATCTTACAATCAATCTTCGTCATTATGCTAACGACAATAGCAATCAATTCCTTTGCACAGGATACAATATTGTCTAATCAAGTGACTACTGAAACAAAAATCCCTGTTTCACACGTATTAAAAGGTACCATTCTAAATATTGCCAAAAACGAGCTTTTACAAGGAGCAAACGTTGTGATTAAAGGAACAACACTTGGTGCCACGACCGATGAAAAAGGATACTTTGAAATAACGGTGGATGATACAGTTACCAATAAAACACTTGTCATTACTTATTTAGGATATGAAGACAAAGAGCTGGAAATAAAGGATTGGAATAAAGAATTGAAAATCGGTATTATTGAAGGAAATAGTAATCTCGATGAAATAGTAGTGACCTCAAGAAGAAGAAATGAAGAGGCTCAGGATATTCCAATACCGATTACAGTTATTGGTGCCAATCAGCTCGAAAACAGTGGTTCTTTCAACGTAAACAGAGTAAAAGAATTAATACCTTCTGTTCAATTATACTCATCCAATCCAAGAAATACTTCTTTAAATATAAGAGGATTGGGTACTACATTTGGTTTATCCAATGATGGCTTAGATCCGGGTGTTGGTTTTTATGTGGATGGTGTTTATTATGCTCGTCCGGCAGCCACTACGTTAGATTTTGTAGATATACAACAGATTGAAGTTTTAAGAGGACCACAAGGAACCTTGTTCGGTAAAAACACCACAGCAGGTGCATTTAATATCACCACACGAAAACCAACATTTATCAGACAAGGAAATTTAGAATTGAGTTATGGAAACTATCAATACGTTCAGGGCAAAGCTTCGATTTCAGGTCCAATTGTAAAAGACAAACTCGCAGCTCGAATTTCATTTTCCGGAACACATAGAAACGGATTAATAAAAAATATAAGAACAGGAAACGATGTAAACACATTGAGTAATATAAGTGCAAGACTTCAATTGTTATACAAACCTATTGATAAAATAGAAATTTTAGTATCAGGCGATTTCACTTCTCAACGACCTGATGGTTATGCACAGGTAAATGCAGGTGTGGTACAAACACAACGAGCAGGTTACAGACAATTTGATAGTATCATTTCAAGTTTAGGCTATTCATTACCTTCTCAAAATCCGTTTGACAGAATAATTGATCATGATACACCCTGGAAATCCGGACAAAATATGGGTGGCGTTTCAGTAAATGTTGATTATAAATTAGGGAAAGGAACCTTAACCTCTACAACTGCTTTACGATTTTGGAAATGGATACCATCCAACGACAGAGATTTTACAGGTTTGCAAGCATTAGCATTGTCGCAAGCACCATCTAAACATAGACAGTGGTCGCAAGAGTTCCGATATGCGGCTACATTTTCTAAAAAATTGAGTGGTGTGTTTGGTGCATTCTTATTTGGTCAGAGATTGCGTGCCGATGGATTTCATCAGGAAGAAGCCGGAAAAGACACCTGGAGATTTGTTCAATCTTCTACCAGTGCACTTTGGAAAACACCAGGTTTGTTAGAAGGATATGGGTTGAAATCCTATCCATCATTAGATAATTTTAGTGGTGCATTATTTGCACAGGTAGATTGGGAAATTTTTAAAGGTTTCAGAATTCTACCGGGTTTAAGACTAAACTATGACAAAAAATCTGTTGATTTCAGAAGAGAAGTATATGGCGGTCTCGAAACAACTAATCCAGCATTATTAGCATTAAAAAATTCTGTTTATTCCAATCAGGCTTTTCAAGCAAGTGCCAGTAATTTCAATGCTTCCGGTCAATTAACAGTAGCCTACTCACCACACAAACAAGTTAAAATTTACACCACTTATGCTAATACATTTAAACCAATCGGTCTTAACTTAGGCGGACTTCCAACAGACAGTACCGGTGTTTTAACAGATTTAGCAAAAGTGAAACCGGAACTTACACATCACTTTGAATTTGGTTTGAAAACAGAACCTATAAAAAATTCGACATTGAACGTAACGACTTTCTTCACGCAAATCAAAAATTATCAAACCTTGGTTCAAACGCCTGACTTAACCTTAAACAGAGGTTATCTGGCAAATGCAGATAAAATCAGATTAATTGGTGTTGAATTGGAATTAAGTTATCGCTTTAAAAGATTTATAACTTTAAATGGTGGCTTTACGTTTACAGATGGCAAATATTTATCGTTTAAAAATGCGCCGCTTCCGTTGGAAGAAACGGGTGCACGACCTGCCTTCAAAGATATTTCCGGTGGTGTATTACCGGGTATTTCCAAATATATCGCCACCTTTGGTGTAGATGCAGCATATCCTGTAACTATCTTTAATCAGAAAGGTGAAGTCTTTTTAGGAATAGATAATTACTATCGTTCTAAATTTTCTTCCAGTCCATCACCATCCAAATATTTAAATATAGATGGTTATTACTTACTGAATGCTAGAATAGGTTACCGTGCGGTAGAAGGATTTTCAGTTTTCGTATGGAGCAGAAATTTAACCAACAAACAATATTTTGAACAATTATTACCTGGTGCCGGAAATCCGGGAAATTATGCTGGCGTACTTGGCGACCAAAGAACATTTGGAGC
>DAOORG010000307.1:0-3258 GCA_035389165.1 Chitinophagales bacterium | reverse complement strand
GAAAAACCTTGAAAGGAAACTTTGAAGAAAAAGTGGATGCGTTGAATGAAATTACAAAATCATTTAAAAACAAGAAAAAGTAAAATCAGGTTGTTTTCTTTTGTTTAGAAATTAAATGCACACAATAAAATCCGTAGCCTGATAAAATGCTGTACATGGCTGTGATAGGTAGTTTAAATCTTACGATGGGTAGCTTTCCGTAAATCAACAAAAAATACAAAACTGCACCACCAAATAAAAATAAGAGCAAGTATTCTTTGTTTTTTAGGGTATAAAACACACCGATAAATCCATAGATATAACAAAGCATCAAAAACAACACAATAAACAAACCCAAAATTACTTCCGCAGGAGATTTTGTTAAGACGAATTTTTTTGCCAGTTGAAAAACACCGGTAGTATATCTTTCTTCGTCACTCCATTTTTTATTTTTCACATGCAGCTTATCCAGCATATTTTGTGTGCCCATATTCAGCATAAGTTTTACCATACCTATGAAATGGAGTTTTAAATAAGCAGTTCTGTGTTCTTTTAAATATGCATCTGCATATTCTCCGTATACATCTGTTGTTTCAAACGTTAAATTATTCCAGATTTTAGCACTGTTTTCCGGTAGGTTTTTTAATGAAGGATTTTCCGTTTTTATTTTAGTCAGAAAACTATCAATAATTGCTCCGTTGCTTTTGTGGGTTAAAGAATGCTCAGTCAATGGAACACTATACACCAGTTTATCAAAACCAACAATAGAAGATATGGCAAAATGCTGATATTTTATCTGGTTTCTGAGCAACCAGGGAAGCGCAATAAAAAACGGAATCAATAAATAAACAATACTGTATTTTAATCTTGATTTTAAATCAACTTTTATCCAAATCAAACACAATAAAATTAAAGCCATTGGAAAAAACTGGACCACAGGTTTTGTCAGAATATTAATGCCTAAAATAAGTGCACTGATGATAATACACCTGAAATTATTCTGAAGCATACCTTTTATAAAATAATACACTGTAAGAATAAACAAAAATGCGAAGAAGGTGTCGGAAAATAACCAACTGGCAAATGTTATTTGATGCGGATCCATGGCCATTATAACCGCAGCCACCAAACCGACTTTTCTGTTAAAACTTATTTCGCCGATTTTAAAAACGAGATAAACACTCAATACGCTCAGAAATATCTGAAATAATAATACGATATAAGGATGTACTCCAAAAATTGCATAAATGAATGCTATAAATCCAGGATAGATTGGCGTTCTGAATACATTATCTGCAAAACCTGCTGTTTTTAATAAAGCAATGCCCAAATAATGATACTGCACAGCGTCACCATTTAGTACCAATGTTTTTTCTACTTCTTCCTTCCACGGCGAATAAATCAAAAAAAATAGAATACGAAAAAACAATGATAAAAATAAGATTGTCAGCAACTTTTTATCTTTCAATAAATTTGACACAGCAAAAGTTTATTTATAATTATCTTGTAAAATAACAGAAACATCAAAAATACTATATTTGCAACTAATTTTTATATCACAAAGAGTAAAACATTAATTTATACATGAGCATCTTATCTATAATAATTCCTGTTTTTAATGAAGATAAGACGGTCTATCAAATTCTTGAAAAGATTAAAGAGACACATTTAACAGGTGTTCCAAATAAAGAAATAATTATTGTTAATGATGGTTCAACGGATAATACTGAAATACAGATTTTAAAGTTTACAGAAAATAATACTTCAGTAAATATAAAATATATAAAGCACAACCAAAATTACGGAAAAGGAGCTGCTATAAAAACCGGTATTGCTGAGGTTACAGGACAATACTGTATTATTCAGGATGCTGATTTGGAATACGATCCAGCGGATTATAACGTACTTTTACAACCTATGTTAGACGGTTTTGCCGATGTCGTTTACGGATCCAGATTTTTGAGTGGCAATCCACACCGAATTCTTTTTTTCTGGAATAGCTCCAGCAATTGGGTGCTGACATTAATTTCCAACATTTTAACCAATCTCAATTTATCTGACACACAAGCGTGTTACAAACTTTTTAAAACAGAGATTTTTAAATCCATCGAACTAAAAGAAAAAGGGTTTGGATTTGAGTCTGAAATCACTGCAAAAATCAGCAGAGTTCCTAAAATCAGAATTTATGAAGTCGGTATTTCTTATTATGGCAGAACCTATGAAGAAGGCAAGAAAATCCGTTTCAAAGATGCTGTAAGGTCTCTCTATTCAATTATTAAATACAACCTTTTTTCAAAATAGAAATGTATGTTAGATTTTCATTATAAGGAAATAGATGTAGACGGTCAGGCAACACTGGAAGCGATAGATAAGGCAGATAATTTTAATGAGTGGATGTACCAGACAATCAAACCCTATTGCAAAGGAAAAGTATTGGAAATAGGAAGTGGTATTGGCAATATCACCAGGTATTTTATCCGTGATAATTTTGATATTACCTGCAGCGATTTAAGAATGAGTTATTGTGAGGTATTGATTCAAAAATTCCCTAATTCAAACATTGTGGAATTAGACTTAATAGATCCGGATTTTGATAACAAATTTTCTTCCTTACTGGGTACTTTTGATACAGTGTATGCATTAAATGTGGTGGAACACATAAAAGACGATAATCTCGCTATCAGTAATGCAAAAAAATTATTAAAACACGATGGTAATATTATCATTCTGGTGCCGGCGTATCAGGCTTTATATAATAGATTTGATATAGTTTTGGAACATTACAGAAGATACAATGAGCAACGTTTGAATTCTCTATTAAGCAATCATTTTACACTAATTCATTCTCAATACTTTAATTTTATAGGCATCTTCGGCTGGTTTTTTTCAGGTTCTATCTTGAAAAAAAAGACGGTGCCGGCAGGACAAATGTCTTTGTTTAATAAACTAGTTTTACTTTTTAAAATGGTAGATAAACTATTGATGAATAAAGCCGGACTTTCCGTTATTAGTGTTGGAAAAAAATAATCTACCACATACTACTTTATTTTTTATCTTTCTGTATGCAAACCGTACAACTTCCTTTACTCAACCGCACCATGGATGCTTTTTTATACGAAGCACCTTCCGGAGAAAAAAGACCTGGTATTTTATTTTTGCCAGACTTAACCGGTGTGCGCGACACCACGCATAAAAGTGCAGAAATATTAAGCAACGAAGGCGATTATCATGTGTTGATACCGGATTTGTACAGCGGTGGTTCTTCTTTACAGAAATATT
>DAOORG010000306.1:0-3310 GCA_035389165.1 Chitinophagales bacterium | reverse complement strand
GCAAAAATAAGATGTTAAAATCAGTTAAACTTGAAGTTAATGTTATAATTATACGAAATACCTACTTTTAGTTAGTGTAACATATTGAAAATAAGATTAATGTAAAGAAAGCCGCTAAAGCTTTTCTTTTAAATAGAGGTAAATTTTAGTATAGAGGTCAAATCTCATTTTCTTGCCGGTAGTGCCATGTTCAGCATCCGGATAAATGTATAACTGATAGGTTTTATTGGCTATATTTAATGCATTGATGAATTCTATAGTATGCTGAAAATGTACATTGTCATCTGCAGTACCGTGCATTAGTAATAAGTTGCCTGTTAATTTCTTTGCCTTTAAATTAAGATTGGAATTATGGTATCCAAGCGGATTTTCCAATGGTGTTCGCATGTATTTTTCTGTATAAATACTACTATATAAATTCCAATTAGAAACTGGTGCTGCCGCGATACCCACTTTAAAAATATCGTTGCCTTCCAATAAGCAATTGGCAGCTAAAAAACCACCATAACTCCAGCCGAAAATGCCGATTCTTTTTTTATCGATATAGGGTAATTTTCCAAGATATTCGGCAACCATCAATTGGTCTTCTGTTTCTGTTTTTCCAAGATTCAGGTAGGTGCATTTTTTGAATTCACTTCCACGTCCTCCGGTTCCACGATTATCTACACATGCAACAACATAACCTTGTTCGGCAAGAAAATTAAAAAATAAATTATTCCTGGAAGTCCATTCGTTTAAAACTTCCTGATTGTTTGGTCCGCCATACACATAAACCAACAGTGGATATTTTTGAACGGTATCCAAATTTTTAGGTTTAATCAGCCAGGCATTTAACGGGTAATCTTTCGAAGGAATTTTTATGAATTCTTTATTCGAAATCGTATTAAGAGAATCTGTCAGTTGTTTGTTATCTTCTATTACAATGGAAGTGTCCGCATTTACATGCTCAATAGTGATTTGTGGTGGTACGCTTGCACTGGAATATGAATTAATAAATAATGAAAAATCGAAACTGAATGAAGCTTTGTTGTTGCCATTTTGTGCGGATACTTTTTGTTTTTCTAACGTTTCATAATTCAAACGATACACGGCAGTTTCTGTTTCATTATTTTCATTGCTAAGAAAATAGATAAGCTTATGCTGTTCGTCTATTCCATATAAATCTTTCACTTCAAAGCTTCCGTTTGTTAATTGTTTAATTAATTTTCCATTTTTATCGTACTGATACAAATGATTAAAACCATCTTTTTCAGAAGTAAGTAGGAAAGAATTATCAGACAAAAATTGTACTGTTTTTGGCACTTCTACATATGCTTTGTCTGTTTCTAAATAGAGTTGCCTTGTTTTTTTTGTTTTGATATTATACCCAACTAATTGCAAGGAATCCTGGTGGCGATTTAACAGGAGCGCAATGACTTCATCGCCGCTGGCATTCCAATAAATGCGTGGAATATATTCATATGAAAAAGGTAAAACAATTTGCGTATTTTTTTTCGATTTCATATCAAACAGCCAGACCGTTACTTTAGAATTTTCTTCACCAACTTTCGGATATTTGTATTTGAAATAATTTGGATACTGTAAGTCGTAATAATAAGGTAGTTGATATTCTTTTACATTAGTTTCATCAAATTTTAAATAGGCAATCTTGTCGCTTTTTGCATTCCATTCGTAAGCTCGTGTCAGATTTAGTTCTTCTTCATATACCCAATCACTTTTGCCGTTGATGATTTGATTCCATTCACCATCTTTAGTAATCTGAATTTCAGAATTGCTTGTTATTTCTTTGTAATAAAGATTATTGTCTTTTATAAAGGCTATCTTTTTATCATCCGGAGAAAAGGTTGGATACAATTGTTTAGTATCGCTTAACGGAGTCAATTTTCCATTGCCATCACCTAGAAAGTAATCACATAAAATTGACCGACGATACAAGTGCTCACAGTTTTTGTTAACCAGAAAATAGGTGTCAGTATTTGAAATAATTAAATTGCTCCAGTGTTGTTTGTTTTGCTCCGGCGATGCTGCTATTTTCCATTCATTTTGTAATTCATTTTTAGAATTAAAAATGCCAATTTTATCACCATTTTTGACTCTTATTAGTCTTGCAAAGAATGGTTTTGTATGTAGAAATTGAATATCATCCGTCGCAACAGCATTATATTTATCAGATAAAAAAATAGATTCCAATGTTAATTGACTATTTCCTGTTTTGCAGGTTAGTAAAATAACTAGCATTGCTACTATTTTTGTGTGTAAATTTGCCATTCTAAAAACTATAGTTAATAAAATTACGTTTTACTATTGTAAGATTTAAAGAAATATTTAATGAAGAAATACAGCCTATTTTTGCTTTTAATTGTATTGCTGATATCTGTTAAGGTTTCAGTTGCTCAGGAAGAAGTGTATGAACAGCCGGCACAAATTATTGATACGCTTGAAACAGAAGAAAAAGTATCAAAAGATACCAGATCCAAAGAACAAAAAGAGGATGCGCTCACCGAGTTGGAAAAGAAAAAAGAGAAATTAAATCGTCTGAGACTTGGAGGCAATTTTGGATTGCAATTTGGAAATTATACGTATGTCAATGTGTCGCCTACTGCTGGTTATATGGTGGTGAAAGACAGACTGGAATTAGGCGGCGGGCCAATTCTGATTTATCAGAGATTCAGATTTTCCAATATCAGCGCCATTAGTTTTTTTGTGTATGGTGCAGATGTTTACGCACGTGGATTTTTATATAAAGGATTATTTTTAGAATCAAGATATGATTTGGTTAATAAACCTTCCTACTACAATCTGGACAGAAGACTTTGGGTAAACCATTTATTGCTGGGTGCCGGTTATGCTGCACCTATCGGTAAAATTGGTGTTTTCAATATTTCTTTGCTATATAATGTGCTCGACAACGACGAATCTATCTATCAGGGAACATTCAGCGATAAAGTTCCATTGATTATTAATATGGGATTTGGTTTTGGTATAGGTGGAAAATAAATCTTTTATTCCAATGTTTCTGCTTCCTGATGGCCTAAGTATTTCTTGCAGCCATGCGTTAAATACAACAGGCAAAATATCATAGAATAGACAATTATTTTCTGAGCCGTTTGTTGCACATATCCAACTTCTTTCGGACTTGGACCAAATTTCATAATTAAAATATAAATGGCAATGGCAAAAACGATAACAAGCATTACATTTCCATATTTATTAGGCAATAAATGATGTTGTCTTATGAGTATTGTATATCCAAAACTTAAAGGAATCAACATGCCGAATGCTGCATACACAAAATCCATATGTTGCGGTA
>DAOORG010000305.1:2191-3312 GCA_035389165.1 Chitinophagales bacterium | reverse complement strand
AAATTGAAACTTTGTGCTCCGAAACCCGCCCGAACGCAAAGCCCGAAACCGTTAGTCAAATTCCATAATACTTTAAAATCCGAACTCATCTACAACTTAAACCCTTTCGTATAGTTTTCCCATTTGTCAATAACTGCTTTGAAATTTTCAGGCAAAGGCATTTCAAAATACATCTCTTCATTCGTTTTCGGATGTATGAAACCCAGACTTTGCGCATGTAATGCGTGGTAAGGCATCAGCTTCCAGCAGTTTTCTATAAACGTTTTGTATTTACCATAAACAGTTCCTGCCAATATCTGGTCACCGCCGTAACTATAATCACCAAACAGTGTATGACCGATGTATTTCATGTGCACGCGTATCTGATGTGTGCGTCCGGTTTCCAGTTTGCATTTTACCTGCGTAACATAACCGTATCGCTTAATAACTTCGTAATGTGTCACCGCATGTTTGCCTATAAGCCCATCCTCTACTGCCATAAATACCTTTCGGTTATTTGGATTTCTGGCAACATTACATTCTATTCGGCCTGAATTCTTTTCCAAATCGCCCCAAACAAGCGCTATATAATGCCGTTTGATTGTTCTGTCGAAAAACTGTTTAGACAAATGTGCCAGCGCATGTTCTGTCTTTCCGATAATGATAATTCCTGAGGTATTTTTATCTAAGCGATGCACCAAACCTGGTCGCGTTGCACCTGAAATTTGTGGTAAATCCTTACAGTGCCACATGAGCGCGTGCACCAAGGTTCCGTGAAAATTACCATGTCCCGGATGGCAAACCATACCGGCTTTTTTATTCACCAGCAATACATCATCGTCTTCGTAAATAATCTCTAATGGAATATCTTCGGGTTCCACCGTATAATCCCAGGCAGGATTTGGTAAAACCACTTGTACCAAATCCAATGGACGCGTTTTATAATTTGCTTTTAC
The DNA here is from genome assembly GCA_035389165.1 of Chitinophagales bacterium. Lineage (GTDB taxonomy): Bacteria > Bacteroidota > Bacteroidia > Chitinophagales > JADIYW01 > JADJSS01. The sequence goes on along the minus strand of DAOORG010000305.1, from coordinate 2,377 downwards.
AGGTTTGCCGTTCACCAGTACATTTCCGGCATCTATGGCATTTTGTATTTTATTTCGTGAAATACCAACAATACGAATAGTCAGGAATTTATCAATACGAGTAGGTTCCTGTCCTTTATCAATGGTAAAGCGATGATGTTCGTATAACTCATCTTCGTTTTCTTCTGTATTTTGTATTTGTTCTGT
>DAOORG010000305.1:0-2091 GCA_035389165.1 Chitinophagales bacterium | reverse complement strand
GATGATGTTCGTATAACTCATCTTCGTTTTCTTCTGTATTTTGTATTTGTTCTGTCTGATTCATTTAATTGCATTTAATCTTACTCACCTTTGTTTCACTTAAAGTTTGATTTTTCTGTATTTCAATTTAAGCATTCAACTTCTCATTTCCATGTTTGTAGTTTCCTGTAAGTTTTGCCAGGGTGAGCTGTATTGCTACTTCGTCCGCATCTTGATTCACTAACTTAATAAAATCAACTGCTTGTTTTTCAGGTAATATTTTGATTTGTTTATTATTTCTGTAAATAATTAATTTACTATCTTTTGTAATTTTAAACGTAAACGGATTTTCCTGCAACTGGTTTCTTTTATCTACATTAGATATTTCCTGCTTATTTTGATTTACCAAATCTGCTTCAAATACTAGTGCAAAGTTATCCAATAAAACTCGCTTTACTTCATTTATATCCACTTCATTTTCTGTCTCATTCTTTATAGAAGTCACGCCTTTGTCAGTAAATCCACAGGGATTGATGTAATTGAAATAATGTAAATCAACATCTACATTCAGCGCAAAGCCGTGCATGGTTATCCAGCGAGATGTTTTTACACCAAAAGCAGCTATCTTTTTGGGTTGCTTATCTATTTTTGAATTTACCCAAACACCTGTCGCATCTGCAATACGGTAACCATCAATGCCGTAATTGGCAATAGTCAGTATCATCACTTCTTCCAGCATACGCATATATACTTTCAAATCTGAAGAAAAGAATTCCAAATCTAAAATCGGATAGCCGGTTAGTTGTCCGGGACCGTGAAAAGTTACATCACCACCACGGTTGATATGAAATACGTCTATACCTTTTTCCTTTAAAAAATCTTCTGATAACAGAATATTCTGCTGGTTGGCAGCTTTTCCCAACGTGATAACAGGTGTATGCTGACATAAATATAAATAATGAGCATCCTTGTTGGAACGCTCCTTCAGTTTATGTTCAATAAGTTCGTTGAATTTTTGCGTTTGGATATCTAAAGCAGCTGCATACTTGATGACACCTAAATCTTGAACTTTAATTTTCTGCATGATAGTCGATGGTCAATGGTCGATAGAGAAATAAACAGTGGACTATGGACTATCGACTGTGGACAATATCAAAATGGATTTTCTGCCAGTTTGCTTTTTAGCTTATTGATGACATTGATTTCTGAAGCATCAACACCTTTTAGATCAGCAAGATAAAATGAAACCCAATCTGTAAGATGAATCAGATACATGCAACGCACCAAGTCAGAGTCTCCTTTTGAATAAATTTCAATGACTTCGCTTGCGTATTGACTCACCACTTCTTTGGTAAATTCCATGCGTTCCTGATTGCGTTCAAAATCTTTATTATTGCGAATAAATACCACTGCAATTTTTTCATTTTTCTCTCTCCAGCCAACCAATTCGTTATGGTTCATTTCAGGCACCACATGATGCCAGCACAACATTTTAGAATTTTCATTGATTTGCTGACGAAAACGTATGGAAACACCTTCAAATTTTGAGTCTGAATAGATAACAGGAATTTTACCAGTTAATTTTGACGCAATTTCTTTAGCCTGTTCCTTTATAGCCTCTTCTTCAGTGTTTAGTAAAACTATGGCATCTTGTAAATATTGTTTAAACCCATTTTCCAATAAACCAAGATGGTGCAAGATATACAACAATTGCACAAAAGATTGTCCAAACGCAGAACGCGGCGGCGCACCACCATCAATTTGTATATAATCTATATCGTTTGTTTCAGCATATTCTTTAACTAAACCACCGGATGTGATACATACAATTTGTGCATCTTTTTTGAATGCCTGCATCAAAGCAGATAATGTTTCTTCTGTATTGCCGGAATACGAGGAAATAATCACCAAGGTGTTTTCATTAACAAATGCCGGAATCTGATATTCTTTGCTGACAATAATTGGAACAGCAATATCATCACGTAATACATTTGCCAGAATTGTTCCTCCAATTCCAGAACCACCTAACCCGGAAATCAATATATTTCTAACCGGAAATTTACTTTTTCCAATTTTTGCTGCTTCACCAATTTCAATTGCACGTTTTAGCTG
>DAOORG010000304.1:0-3313 GCA_035389165.1 Chitinophagales bacterium | reverse complement strand
GTTTTTTGTGATGTAAGCGAAACAGATTTTAATGTGACGCTGGAGTATATTAAAGCCGTTTTTACAGAAGACGTAAAGGCAATAATCATGGTGCATCTTTTTGGACAACCGTGCAAAGATGCAGATACTATTTATCAATTTTGTAAAGAAAAGCTTGTTGTTTTAATTGAAGATAATGCTCAATCTTTGGGTGCAGAAAAAAACATCAGCAGAGACAGCATTACCACTACTTCATTTTATCCTACAAAAAACTTAGGCGCTTTTGGAGATGCCGGTGCCATTTTATGTAATGACAATATACTGGCAAATAAAATTAGAAAAATTGCATCTCACGGGCAGTCTAAAAAATACATCCATGACGTGGTAGGCATAAATTCAAGATTAGATACGATACAGGCTGCTATACTGGATTTGAAATTGAAACACCTTGATGAGTATAATCTAAAACGAAGAAATAACGCGACTTATTATCTTAACAGGTTATCAGTTATTGAACACATCGTATTACCTGAGAAAGCTGAAAACCACATTTTTCATCTGTTTACCATAAAAGTAAAAAATGGCAAGAGAGATGCATTGGCTGATTACTTAAAACTACATCAAATAGACACGGTTATCAACTATCCTTTGGCGGCATATCAGCAAAAAGCATATCGGCAGCATATTTGCCTTCCCAATACAGAAGCCTTGTGCGCTTCTTCCTTATCGATTCCTGTTTATCCTGAAATTTCCGAATCTCAATTATCGTATATTTGTGACTGCATAGAGGATTTTTGCAAAACTATATGAGTAATTATTACAAACACGAAACCGCCATTATTGATGATGGAGCTGCTATCGGAAACAATAGTAAAATATGGCATTTCAGTCATGTTATGAAAGCTGTAATTGGTGAAAATTGTATTCTTGGTCAAAATGTTTTTGTAGCAAATAACGTGATACTGGGAAATAATGTAAAAGTGCAGAACAATGTTTCTTTGTATGAAGGCGTAATAATTGAAGATGATGTTTTTATCGGACCATCGGCTGTATTTACCAATGTCATTAATCCGCGTAGTTTTATTGAGCGCAAACAGGAATACAAAAAAACACTGGTAAAAAAAGGTGCTTCTATCGGTGCTAACTCCACCATTGTTTGCGGTGTAACGATCGGTGAATATGCCTTCATCGGAGCCGGCTGTGTGATTACGAAAGATGTAAAAGCATATGCGCTGATGAAGGGAAATCCGGCCAGACAAGATGGCTGGATGAGCAAAGCCGGTGGTAAATTAATCTTCATTGATGCTATTGCCGTTTGCAACATCTCGCAAAAAAAATACACTTTAAAAAATAACAACTGTTACTCGATGTAACTTATAGCTATTAACAAATGACTACTGACCAGCAAAAAAAATTCGCACTCATAGGAGCAGCTGGCTATATTGCACCTCGTCACCTGAAGGCAATAAAAGAAGTTGGCGGAAATTTAGTAGCAGCCTATGATGTATCAGATACCGTTGGTATATTGGATGCTTATTTTCCGGATTGTGCCTTCTTTTTGGAGGAGTTCGCATTTTACGATTTTCTAATGGATACCTGTCCGGTAGATTATATCGTAGTTTGCTCTCCTAATCATCTCCATGAAGCACATTGTTATGCCGGTTTAAAATTAAATGCCACTGTTATTTGTGAGAAACCACTGGCATTAACGCTGGAAAGTTTACAACACTTAGCAGATGCGGAAACCTATACAAATAAACGAATTTACACCATTCTTCAGCTTCGCTTACATCCGATGCTCCTAGAGCTAAAAAAAGAACTACAAGCCTCTGCATCAATGGTACACGAGGTTTCTGTTGAATATTTTACACCCAGAGGAAAATGGTATCATGCCAGTTGGAAGGGTGACATAAAAAAATCTGGTGGAATTGCCACCAATATCGGCATACATCTGTTTGATTTGGTTGGGTGGTTATTTGGAGAGGTGAAAAATATCTCTGTGAGTCAAAACAATGAAACAGAAAGCACCGGAACACTGCAACTGGAAAGAGCGAACGTAAAATGGCATTTAAGTATAAATTCAGCATTATCGCCAAAAAGACAGCTAATCATTGACGGAAAAACCTATGAATTTACTGATGGATTTACTGATCTGCATACGGAGTCTTATCGTGAAATATTAAACAATAATGGGTTTACTATCCGTGATGTTCAACCATCCGTTGATATCGTTGAAAAGATAAGAAATATATAAATATCCTGAATAAAGTTCAAGATGAAAAGGTTAAACGTCATTGCAAACAAAGTGAAGCATTTAACAGCACAATTAACTAGATTGCTTCCTTCCCCGAAATAAGGGAACGCTACATTTTGAATGACATAGGTGTTATTTTCTGTCTTTGCGCATGAATTTTTTTCGTACCACCTGTCCGTCGTAGCTAACTTCTGCCACATAAACAGCAGCATTCAATTGCATAGTGGAAATAGATAAGCTATTATACCCTTTCAGCCCGTCGAAATCCTTGCTATACATTTGCTGACCAAGTATGTCTATAAACCGGATGTTCACACGGCCTTCTTTTGGAAGCATGACACCAAAATTAATCACCTCATAAGCAGGATTCGGGTAGACAGAAAGCACATCAAAACTACCTACTGCAACTTCTTTGCAGGATGTATTATTATCTGTTCTGTCTTCTGCCGCATTGTTATTTATATTGTCAATAGAAGCACATATAACCGGAATCTGTCCATTGTCTCCAATCTTAATTTCACCAGTAAACAAGTATACTGTGGTTTGCCCAGGAAGCAAACTGCCTGTCCAATTTTCTCTGATGACTGCGCCACCACCCAACTGCAAGCTAAGACCTAGTGCTGTAATTTCTACATTGCTGTTATTGATAACACTTACCTGAATTTTATAAAATTCACCGTTCGGTATTATACTGACGGATGCCATTACACCATCCAGAAAAGCTTTGTCTACCAGAATTAATTTGGTGAGTGTATCTGTACAACCTCTAAAATCTGTGGCTATTAATTTAATTGGAAAGGTACCCTTTTCAGTATATATATGAACTGGTGGATTATACCCTTCCACCAATGGTGAGCCATCTCCGTAATCCCAGAGATAGTTGCCATTTACAGGTGATTGGTTAAAATAATTTACCGTAAGCGGCGGCAAACCGTTTTGCGGTGAAAATGTAAATGCAGGTGTTGGTGGTGCCGAAATCGCTACCGAACGCAACTTGGTTCCGGTGCAACCCACAGCATTTCTGGCGGTGAGCTGAACGGTATAATTTCCTTGTGCATTAAAGGCATATCTCGGATTTTG
>DAOORG010000303.1:0-3347 GCA_035389165.1 Chitinophagales bacterium | reverse complement strand
AATTTGATACGTCTACTTGCAGTACATTATCTTTCATTACGGATGAATAAATTTTTTCACCGGTAATGTTAAATAGATCAAGTGTCAGTTCGGTATCTGTATTTGTGTTTTGTACAGATTTTATCCAGAATTCATTTTTTGCCGGATTTGGATAGACAACAAAATCGTCTTTTACTTCCGGTGTTGCTGCTGCATCCAGTTTCAACATAATGGTATTAGAGAACTCGGATCTTCCATCAAAATCTACCTGTTGTAGTCTGTAATAATTTTCTCCTGTTTCTGGTTTTGAATCAATAAAACTGTAAGAAATTAATTGATTGCTGTTTCCGAAGCCATCCACTTTTCCGATGGTTTCCCAGCCGGTTCCATCTTGTTTTTTTCTTTGTACATCGAAATAATCGTTGTTTAATTCGGATGCTGTTTTCCAGGTTAAAAGAGATGTATTATCTTCTTTAAGTTCACCTTTAAATTCTACTAACTCTACCGGTAAATTTACCTGATTGATTGGAAAAGGATAATCTTCCACTTCTCCGTTTCTTGCAAAACCAAACGGACTTCCAGCCTCAGCAGCGCTAGAGGCCAATCTGAATCGAATAAAGCTGGATCCAACGGAACCACCTGTTAAACCTACCCAGGTAACTGTTACAGAAGTTGCACCGTTAGGCACTGTTGTTGCTAATGATCTTTCATTGGCATCAGTAAAATCACCGTCTCTGTTAAAGTCTATGTAACCATAAAGTGTTGCGTTTGCACCAGTAGAATTGGTAACACTTACGGTTACGTTATAAGAAAACCAGGAAGTCGAAATAGCCGGAAAAGAAGCGACACCATCTTCATCATTAATGGCACCTGTGTTTTTTACATCGTCTGCATCTGCAGATGGATTGGAAGCGCTTGCCATTTCATAATCAATAACAGAACCAATGGTTAAATTAGGTGACACTCTGAATAAGTGATACGTTAACCCGTAAGATGTGGGTGCATCGCCATAATCATAAGGATATTTAAATGCTTCTGCAGCGTCTGTCAATGCTCTGTTACCAGCTCCTGTATAAATAATTCTTGCACCTAAACCACCGACATTATTATATGCCTGATATGCTGAATCGTGAAAATGGTAAACAGTACCGGTATAATCTATACCGCTTTGTGAACCGTTAATGATACTGGCTGTTAAAGAATAACCTGCTGAAACGGATTGCGTATTCATATTTATATGCTCTAAGCCTGTATTGGCAGCTCTTCCCGGTGATGAATTGAAATTATAAAAAACTCCATCGTTAATGACAAAATCTGCCCAGTCATATCTAGATGCACCACCTGTATAACCTAATTTTGACCAAACCCGATAGGCATAAATTGGATTGCCTGTTGTGCTATCAATTTCCACTCGGTATACTGCTGCAGGATCGTTATTATTGAGCATATCCTGACCAAGATATAATGCACCGTCATAGAAAGATGCGCCACCGCTACCCATTCCATTTCCAAATAACTGAATACCATAATTTCTTACATCAGTAATCCAGGTTGATTTAACACCTGTTTTGATATCGTATTTATAAACAGCTCTGTTTCTTGGTGTACGTGCATTATCACAAAAATAAACAATCTGATTATACGGGTCATAAGCTAATGAATTGATAGCCGGAGGAAATAAAGTATCTATCAGATTTATATTTCCAACTTCATAAAGCAAATCAACAGTACCATTTGTCATATTTACTGCTATGATACTGTCACCGTAGCTGGCTATCATATAGGCTGGTTGTCCTACTTCCGGTGTAGAAATTGCCTGATAGCCGATTGCCCATGTTCCTGTGGTGGTGTTATTATTACATGCAGTAATATCAGAAATCCATATTTGGTCATTACCTGCAACAGTTCTTGTAAAAGTTAATACTACTCTTTTTACCGGACCTGCTATAGTTACATTGGCTGTTCCCTGTATTTCCGTTACTCCTCTAGAGTCAGCGTCTGCAGTTGCAGTTGCTGAGTTTGAATTATGTCCTGTTACAGTAATAGTTCCTGAAGTTGCTCTTACTAAACCAACATTCAGCGCTGTTCCGGCTGCATTATACGCTCTTACGTTCATCACCTGATTTCTGTCTATATCATATACACTGAAGCGAAGGTTAGATACTTCTTTGTCAAATACGATAGTATCTGCACCGTTTCTAACAGAAAATTCCATATCGTTTCCGGTAGCTAAACTGCTTCCACTGCCAGTGTGCGTACCATTGATTCCGGATAAAACGTTATTTGCACCACCAGACCATGCAAAACGCATATCATTTTTTCCAATAGCAAACTGCAATGGACTTGTTGGCAAAGATGCTGCTGCAAAATAATGCATATCAAAATTAATTTGTGCATTAGTGAAACCAGAAGAACATTGTGCTTTTGCCACTTGGTTGGAGAGGTAACATACTATCAAGGTGATAATAAGTATTGTTTTTTGTAAAAGGGTTTTCATAACAAGGGGTTTATTATGTTTAAAATGTAAAGTTTAAATCATGAACTTATTTTAAGTTTATCATTAAACATGAACACTAAGATCAAAGTGAAGAGGTCGGTAAATCAGACAAACGAAAAATACTTCGTGTGTTTAATTTGTATCCTTGGAATGTGTGTAGAGTTTAGGGTTTCTATGTACATCCGCAGGTTTTAAAAACCTTTTAACATTACTTAGGGTTTATGTTACTGTAAAAATAGTAAAACTTTCCACATGTCGCATCACCATTTATGGTGATTTTCTTGATTTTTGTTAATTATTTGGGTTAAAATTGTACTTAAACTACTGTATTGACGTTGTTGTACTTTTTTTTTGATTTTCAGTTATTACATCTTTATAAATTTCTCTTCATAACTAATACCTTTTGAGCGGTCAGTTAACGTAATAAAATATTGACCATTTGCGTAGGCTGAAGCATCCAGCTCTAATGTATGCTGTCCTCTTGTAAGTGTAATATTGTTATCATTTAATACTTGACCAAATACATTAAATACTCTGTAATTAAATGCTGATTGCTCTTCGTTTACATTGATGTTGACAAACATTTTTCCATTGGTTGGATTCGGATAAATTTTTTCTATTCCTGTTGGTGTTATACCGGCAGTTTCATCTTGCAATATTATTGAAACCAGTTTACTGTATTTATAAGTATTATCAAGGTCTACCATTTTTAATCTGTATAAATTTTCTCCTTTGTACGGACTTTTATCGGTAAACGAATAATTTTTGGTGGTATAGCTATTTCCTGCTGCTGCAACAATACCAATATCTTCATAGTCTACGGCATTGACAGATTTCTGAACAATAAAATGTTTTGTATTAAATTCTGTAG
>DAOORG010000302.1:0-3361 GCA_035389165.1 Chitinophagales bacterium | reverse complement strand
GGTATGGGTTACTCGCAACATGCTGGAATGGTGGTTTTAGCAGATGGTACTGACCGAGCAGATGAATGTTTACGAAGAGTCTTATTCAACGATCCGGCCATGGGTATTTTTAGACATGCAGATGCTGGTTATGAAATTGCTAAACAAACAGGCGATAAGTTTGGAATAAATATTTAGAAAGAAATGCTCATCACCAACATAAAATATTTAGTCAATGTACGCGAAGAAATAAAATTGCTTCGTGGAAATGAATTAGCGCATCTTCCAATTTTAGAAAATGCTTTTCTGAAGATAAAAGATAATTTAATTGAAGATTACGGATTGATGAGTGAGTTGAAAGAAAGCGATTTTAAAGATGAAATCTACGATGCAAAACAAGCTACTGTTTTACCAAGCTGGTGCGATAGTCATACACATTTAGTATTTGCTGCTACACGTGAAAATGAATTCATCGATAAAATAAAAGGATTGTCGTATGCAGAAATTGCAGTAAAAGGTGGTGGTATCTTAAATTCTGCAAAAAAACTAAATGAAACAACGGAAGAATTATTGTTAGAATTAGCACAGACAAGACTGAATGAATTAGTCAAATTAGGAACTGGTGCTGTCGAAATTAAAAGTGGCTATGGCTTAAGCATAGAAGGCGAACTAAAAATGCTGCGCGTCATTCAGCAATTAAAAAAACAAAATTCCATTCCAATAAAATCAACTTTTTTAGGTGCACATGCTTTCCCTGAAAATTACAAGCAAGACAGAAAAGCATACATCGATCTAATCATCCATGAAATGTTGCCAAAAATTGCCAAAGAAAACCTGGCAGATTATATAGACGTTTTTTGCGAACAAGGTTTTTTTACGCAAGAAGAAACCGAAAAAATTTGTTTCGCTGGTACTTCGTATGGTTTAAAACCAAAAATCCATGCCAACCAGTTAAATATTTCCGGTGGTGTGCAAGCCGGCAGCAATACAAATGCCATTTCTGTCGATCATTTGGAAACCATTGGTGATGAAGAGATACAATTATTATCACAAACTAATTCACCAATTGCAACCTTATTGCCAGGTTGTTCATTTTTCCTAAACATGCAATATGCACCGGCGCGCCAATTAATAGAAAATAATGCTGCCATCGTATTGGCATCCGATTACAATCCGGGCTCTTCACCAAGTGGCAACATGAATTTTGTAGTTGCACTTGCCTGTATACAGTTGAAAATGTTGCCGGAAGAAGCCATCAATGCCGCTACATTAAACGGTGCTTTTGCGATGGAACTACAAAATGAAGTCGGTAGCATCACCATAGGAAAACGAGCAAATCTTATTTTTACTCAACCAATTTCATCGCTTTCACTGCTTCCATACAGTTTCGGAACCAACCTGATAGACAAAATTATGATTAACGGTAACTTTATATAGGTAACTGTATTTTGGTATATTTATAGTTATTACACATAAATGAAAGTAGTGTGAACTTTATTTGACCTCATTTTAATCTTCATCTAACATCTATATGCTAATTTTGCGTTCACTATGAGTATTTTAGGAGAAGACAAAAACCAGAAAGGTTCAATAGACAGAAGCAGAACAAATTTACTTCGTGGTTTAGAACAACCAACACTTTTATTTCTCTGCAGAGTAATGCCAAGATTTTTAACACCGGATTTGCTCACAGCAATCGGCATGTTAGGTACCGTGATTGTTTTTGCAGGATTTTATTTTGCCAGCATCACACACGAAAAGATTCATTTATTATGGGCTATTCTGGGCTTTGCCATTAATTGGTTCGGCGATTCTTTAGACGGCAGAATTGCATATTACAGAAATACACCCAGAAAGTGGTACGGCTTTGCATTAGATTGTATTATGGATTGGCTTTCTCTTGTTATTATGAGCCTTGGTTTCTATTTGTATATCGATGATGCGTATAAAATATTTGTATTTCTTTTTGCATGTAATTATGCTTGGGTAGTTTTAATTGCTCAGTTACGCTACAAGATTACAGATAAATATACCATCGATCCAGGTCCAATCGGACCAACAGAAGTAAGAATTCTTTTGTGTTTAGTGGTGGTCACCGAATGGTATTTTGGTAACATCCTGATTTATTTTTCTACTATAGGTAACGTATTGTTTTTCCTGATTAATGTGGTCGATACATTCAAACTATTAAAATTAGGAAACGAAAGAGATGCCGAAGAAAAATTAAAAAAACAAGCAGCACAATAAATGGTGAAGAAGAAATCCATATTGGTTTTTGGGAAAGCACAAATTTCTGCTTTTGTAGGTGGCTTGTGCGATTACGGAATCATGGTGTTATGTGTGGAATTGATGCATCTTTCCTTAAGAAATTCAATTGTAGTAGGTGGTTTAATTGGTGCTGTCATAAATTTCTCGATTAATAAATACTGGACCTACCAATCTGTAAAACCATCTTTAACCAGTCAGCTTTTGAAATTTTATATTGTAGTGGCTGGCAGTATATTCTTAAAATCCAACGGTACTTATTTCCTGACACATGCGTTGCATTTGGATTATAAAATAACCAGAATTATCGTAGACTTATTTGTTTCCATAGGATTTAATTTTATGTTGCAGAAATATTGGGTTTTCAAATCTTCACCCATTTCCGAAAGCATTAATAAAATGTCGGATACCACCTTGCTGGACGAAAAAGTGACAAAAAAATCTGTACAAAGAGAATTACAGGAAGTGTAGGTGAATTAACTTTATCTTGTTTTTCTTTGCCTTACTTCGTTGCTTAATAAACATATAATAACTACATTTTGCAATCATAAATTTCTTACCTTTATTTCATGCAATACTTCACCTTTTATAAAAAAGAGTATCATTTAGCATTCACCAAAACACGCAGCGGTGAAACAAAATTAGGAGAGAAGATTCATGCAATTTCTAATGAAAAAAAATGGCAGGATGAATTGAAGAAATCACCTGCAAAGTTTGTGTTGATTGGCATTCCGGAAGATATAGGTGTAAGAGCAAATTTTGGCGTCGGTGGCACACAAACTGCCTGGAAATCCTTTTTGCAGTCCTTTTTCAATATTCAGCACAATCAGTTTTTAAGCGGTGATAGCATCTTGCTGTTAGGTGAATTTGACTTTTCAGAATTACAAAAAAAAACGAAAAATAAACCGGTAGAATACCTGCGAGAATTAGTTGTTGAAATAGATAAACAGGTGGCTGCACTAATACAGAAAGTAGTGACTTGCGGTAAAATTCCAATCGTAATCGGCGGCGGTCACAACAACGCCTACGGAAATATAAAAGGTGCTGCTTTAGGTTTGCAGGAAGCCGGAAAAATAAAGAAAGCACAAATCAATGTCATCAACTTTGATGCACATGC
>DAOORG010000301.1:0-3370 GCA_035389165.1 Chitinophagales bacterium | reverse complement strand
CGGATAGTTTCTTAAACATGTACGGTTATTCTTTTATAAGCAAATAGCTTTCACAAATATCGCTATAGTTTACTCTTTTAAATCCATATTTTTCAGGATGAGCAATTAATTCATTCCATGTAGAATCAGCCATCAGAATTGGATTTTTCAAAATATTAATGCTAACTAAAATCACATTTATTTGTTCTTCTTGAAGCACTGTTGCAAAAGACATTCCTTTCTTTAATTCGAATTCTGTACTGAATTCGGAATAATTCTTCGGCAAAATATAAGTAATATTCAGGTAATTGGTGAAGACAACATATTCCTTATCTTTTTTAGATTCAAAATATCGGATAAGTTTCTGTTCGCATAGGTTTTCCATGTCTTTTCCAAACTGAATATATTTATAATCGTTGGCCCGTGGTGCTAATGGTAATAATAACAAACCGATTCCGAACAACTGCCAATATTTAAAAGTAGCCTTTGAAAATAAACTCTGAAGCAAAAATGCCAGCATAAAAATAATAAAGATACTATGTAGCAAAATGTAATGCGGTCGAGGAAATATAATAGTCGACATACCGATGCTGGGCAATCCGAAGATGAACAAAAACAAAAGTAAAAGATGATGTTGCTTAAGTAATCGTAAAAAAAAGTTTCTTTTGTCTTTGAAAAACAGCACCAGAAATATTAATGCAAATAAAATTACGCTTGCCAGTAGTATTGCTTTTTTGCTGTGAAGTAGTTCTACAGGAAAAACAAATGAACTGATGGTTATTAAAAATAAAAGCGCATAATTTTTTACATTAAACAGAAAATGATGCAGGAACTCTATCGGATGTTTCAACATTACATCAACGATCGTTTGGCAATCCGGAAATTTAAGTTTACAAAATTCGATCCATTCCGTAACTGCATCAAACTGAATGCCGGTTCTATACCTGTAGTTGATGGTGTAATGCTGACAGAAAGCACTGTAAAGTCTGTTTAATCCATCTTTGTACGTGCCACCGGGCAGGCCAAATACCGTTTGAAATAGCACGACTAAAAGCACGAGAATAAGAATATAAATCAGATTGGATTTTATCTCTTTCTTTTCTTTATAAAGGAAATAAAGACTTGCAAAAGTAAGAAGGATGAATGCAAAAAATAATTCAGGTCGAGCATATCCGCAAACAAAACAAACCGAAGCAAATACTAAACTCTTTTTTGCTTTGGAATGTACTTTGGAAAATAAGATAACGGCAATTAATAACAAACTCACTACAAAATGAGATATGCGTGGCCAGGTGTTAATGTTAACAGAAGAAACAAAAAAACAAAAGCTTAATCCAAGTGCAATGAGTTTGTCAACTTTGCAAGATGATAAGGCAATAAATAAAAGTACTGATACAGCAATTCCTCCAATCACATAATTGGCATAATACAATTCAAGAACATCTGAAAAGTAAAGTGATAAGAATTTATACCAGATGTTGTAAGAAGGACCCCAATCATTTCGGATTATTTTAAATAAATCCAATCCGTTTCTCATGTACTCGGCTTCGTCGCCAAATAATATATCCAGATGTTGCGATAGTCCGATACTCCATTTTACACCGATGAATATAAGTATCAGTATACAGAATATAAACTGCAGTCTGTTGTTTTTAAGATATGTGGTAAGTACTGGGTACACTATTTATTTTTAATCAACAGATAACTTTCGCATTCATTCGCAAATGTTACTTTTTTAAATTGATACAGTTCAGGATGCGCCGTTAATTGCTGCCAGGTGGTATCTTTTTGTAATCTAGTTTCTTTGTCAAGTTCGCTATTCATCAGAATAATATCAATCTTGTATTTTTCCAGAATGTCTTTGAATCCAATTGTTGCCGGTAATTGCTTAAGCATATATTCGGTATTAAATTGTTCAAAATTTTCCGGTTTATCAAACAATAAATGCACGTTCAGAAAATTACTGAAGATGGTGTGCTTTTCAGTCCATGGTTGTGCATTAATATAATGTATGAATTTTTGCGTACACAAATTTTTTATATCTGGTATAGATTGTATCGTGTTGTATTTTTCTGCTTTCGGCGATAAAAACAACAATATAATTGACAATGGAACTACAGCCAGGTCTTTTATTTTAAGATTTTCCAAAACAGCAGAAAAGAGAAAGCCCAGTAATAAAGCCATCCAAATGACCTGAATCATCATGTAATGTTGTCTCGGAAAAATAACAATGCATACACCAATGCTTGGAATACTTGCAGCAAACGCAAATAATAAAATGGATTTTTGTTCTTTAATCTTTGATAAAAAAGAGGTTCTGGTTTTTTTATGAAATAAAGCAAACAGAATAAATACTAATAATGCAATTAAAAGCATTTGCTTTTTTTTCATGCCTGGTATAAGGTATACTGGTGATACCAGATTTAGAATAAACATAAAAAAAGACAACGCATACACTTTTATAGTAAATAAAAAATGTGGTACACAAAGTGAAAAATGCTTAAACAGTACTTCAGGCACAGTCTTGCTGTCTCCGAACAATGGCTTCGTAAAATCTATCCACTCAATAATAGCATTCATATCGCTGTGTGTGCGCATTTTGTAGGCTACTGCATAATGCTGACAAAAAGCAATGTATGTTCGGTTGATGTTGGAATACGTATCAGCAGGTTTTCCATATACAAAAAACAAAATGAAAACTGTAAAAAACAGTAATAGTAACAATGGTATTTTAGCAACTGCGTTTTTATAATCGCGAACGATATTAATTAAAACTAAAATAGTGCTGATTTCTGCCACTATTAATAACTCAGGTCTCGCAAAGGCTGCAACAAAACTTACAATCGCAAACCCGATTAGTTTTGTAATAATGGATGTAATTGTTCGTATTGAAATAAAGTAAGCAAGATATAGCATGACCACAAAATTGGAAATTCTGGGCCAGGCATTGATGTTGATATCTGAAAATAAATAGCAAAATCCAATTAAAAATGCAACGGCAATATGGACGTTATATCGAATTAAAAAAACAAAGAGCAATACACCGGTGCCAATAGCACCAATCTTGTAGTTGAGATAATATAATTCAATCGGGTTGCTGTTAAATAACGATAGAAATTTATACCAAATATTGTAAGTCGGTCCCCAGTTTTTGGCAATTTTATCAAAAAGATTCAATCCATTTCTCAGATATTCGGCCTCATCTGCCAATAAAATATCTAAATGTCCTTGAAGGCCTACAGACCATTTCC
Organism: Chitinophagales bacterium; assembly: GCA_035389165.1. Lineage (GTDB taxonomy): Bacteria > Bacteroidota > Bacteroidia > Chitinophagales > JADIYW01 > JADJSS01. The sequence continues at coordinate 140 of DAOORG010000301.1, read as the reverse complement.
AACCGGCTATTATAAGCACCAGAATGCAACCTGCAACGGATAAATAGTATATTCTTTTGTTTTCGGACATGAATTTATTTAGAAATCTTTGTCTGATATAATTTGAGTATATATCTGTCTTTCCAGTCTAAGATAGGTTT
>DAOORG010000300.1:0-3387 GCA_035389165.1 Chitinophagales bacterium | reverse complement strand
AGATATTATTGCTGCTGTAGAAAAAGTGATGGCTCGTAAATAAGATCGCTGATTTTTATGAAGATAAGGATTACACAGATTTCTAAATCATCGAAATCTATTAATCCGTTTAATCTGTGATTCTGATAAATCGCTTACACAAAAAACTTCTTATAAAAATCCATCGCATTTTTATAAAATATTTTTTCTACAATTTCTTTTGGCGTGTACCCAAACCACCAGTCTTTATGGTAATTTTTTTCTTCTAAATAATCAATTAAATCTTGCTGAAACGTTGGCAATTCTGCCACTGTTGGATATGGATCCATGTGTGTTATGGTTCCGTCAAAATCGCTTCCAAAAGCAATCATATTCCAGCCGGATTTTTCGCCAACAGCTTTTACTAATTGAAATGCATTATCTAAAAACAAATGCGCAAACGCTTTTCGTTGTTTGACATTGTCTTTTATTTCGCTAATTTCTTTAATCAAATCAATGCCACCCATATTTCCTTTGTCAACCATCAAGCCAATCAAACCTTCTGAATCGTGAATGATTTTCGCTTCTTCATCTGAAATATTGATGCTCCATTTAAACAACCTGCTTTTACGTGCTTTCACAATCAAATCGGCTTCTTTAATAGACGAATCCATTGTCTTGTAGCCATTCGCACAAGCGTGACTGCTGATAATCGGAATTTTTTGATTTGGATTTACATAATTGTGATTGCTGATAAATGCATAATATTCTTTTCTGGATGCGATACTCATGTGCTTGGTATCTATCAAAATACGTTTGCCATTATTAGTGCTGAGTAATTCTCTAATCACATGCCAGCCAGCCTCGGTAATGCCTTTGTTTTTTCCTTTATTCTGATTGACGATGCTGTTGATTGGTCGCTTAAAACTTTTTGCATGACCTGCCAAATGATTCCAAAAATGATGTGAAAGATTGATAATGAATGGTGGATTTTTCCATTTCTTTATTGTGCTAATATTATCTGTTAACTGTTTAGTTAATGCTTCTTTAGAAAGGCTGTCCGTTTCCGGTGCACCTGTTCCTAAAACATGCGCGCCTTCTATGGTGATGATACCGATGTAGGTGTTTTTTTTGTGTAATGCTTTTTCTAATTCTGTATAATTATTTACTATCACAAACTCGTTTTTTCCATCAGGGCTTTTTCCTTGCTGGTTAACTACATACTGATATTCTGCTTGCAGGTCTTCAAAATATTTGTAATGCTTTTTTTGTTCAGCAATACTTTCTGCGCTGTAACCAGTTACTACTTCTTGCACAATATTTATTCTTTTCTTACCCAACAAAACCGTTGGCACATTTCGTAAGTGCAAAAAACCACGTTCGGTTGGATACAATGAAAGTTGAAACACACGCATATTGCCAGCTACCATCGCATCTAAATTACATTGCGATTCCATGTGAATATGTGCCGCTAAATCACTAACGGATTTCGCTAATTTACTATCAATTTTATGTTGAACGGCGTCCCAAATATTCGCAACAGGTGTTGGATATCCGGAATTAAATGTCTTTAAATTTGGGTGACAATGAAGGTCGATAATAATCATTTTCTGTAAATAAATGTTGGTTTAAGAATACTACTAAAAGTAAGCATACCTAAACAAAAAACAACATTCAAATTCTTAAAATTATGGTAAAAATTCTAGTGGCAACTACAAATGCTTTACTTGTTTTTCTTTGCTTCTTTAGAATATTTGAACTGATAAAATTGCTGCATCAGCCAGGCTTCTATTTTATTGATGGATTTTGCACCGCCTAAATATTTAGCCAACACAAAAGCTTTAGATGTTTTCTCTAATAATTGTGCTGCAACATAAGCATCATCAATACTATTGCCTAAACAAATACTATTTCCATTTAACAAGACAGAGGCAAATCTTCCATTTAAAGAATCAATAATATCATCATCGTTTTTTGCTATGCGAACAGTTACACCTAGCAGTTGTGCCTGATCATCTAAAATTGGTGGAATTTCTTCTTTTACTTGTGATGCAAACTCTTGTTGTGTAATTAAAATCACCTGCACTTTTTTTCTTTTAGAAAAGATTTTAGAAAAGACAGTATCATGTGCTGCAACAACAATATCTTGTGCTGTGAGCGATGAAAGTGCTTTATTTTTTGGTGTTGTGATAATTTCATTGTTGTCCAATCGCATGGCGATTTGCAACACTTCTACCTTGCCCCAACTTTTATACCCAGCGCTTTGTTGCTCAAAAAAATCAGCAGCTTTTAATAGTAATTGTATGGCTTCTTGTTTGTTCATATAGTTCTTTAATATATCACAGAGTTACACCGAGCTATCTCAGAGGACTCTGTGTTTATCTTTGAGTTCCTCTGTGATACTATATTAAGCAGTTTGTTTTTTAGAGGCGATAAATAGTTCACACGCTTTTTCTAAGGTTCGTGCTACTTCAAAGGTTGCTTCCAAATCTTTTCCAATACAAACCACACCATGATTCGACATCAACGCAGCGTTAGATTGCTCTATGGCTCTGGCTGTTTCTACAGTAATTTTTTTAGTGTTTGGCAATGCATACGGTGCTGCTTTAATTACGGTTGAACCTAATATTTGCTGATGTTCTTCGTTTAAAACTTCCACGTCTTTTTGTGCTGCCGCAACAATAGAAGCAAACAGTTGATGTGTGTGAATAACTGAATTTATGTGTGGACGCGTTTTGTACACTTCACAATGCAATTTCAATTCTGATGATGGTTTTAGCTTGCCTTCGTACTTTAATGTGTAAATATCTACCAACACCATTTCATCTGGTGTCAACTCATCGTACTTTCTGCCGCTTGGTGTAATCACCATTTGATTTTCATTTATTTTGATGCTTACATTGCCCCAAGTTCGAGCTACTAAGCCTTCTTTTAAAAGCAATTTACCTGCTTCACATACTTTTTCTTTAGCTTCCTGAATAGTCATATTTTATTAATTTAACCACATAGGCACATAGTTTATTTTTTTAAAGCAAAACGTTTTGTAGTTAATAATCAGACAAATTATTTAAACAATAGTTCCGAAATTTCGGAATCATCTTTGATGAATCTTTATTTTCTAAAAATTTTCTTTTTATATTTTCTTCTTTGCTATTTTTCTATGTGTTTATAATTCGAATCTTGTTTTATTAATCGTTTTATAGGCTTTACTGAGCTGATGAAACACGCGTTGATAGGTTTCAAAAAGTTCGTTATATATTTTGTGGTGATTTGGATTTGGAATAAAAGTATCCACCTGTTGAATGAGCTTATGAATCTCAGAAAAATCTTTTAAGGCTCCGGCTCCTACCATCGCACACATCGCAGCACCGAAAGCACCCGCATTTACAGGCTGCGAAGTGGTAATAATTTTTCGATTGGTAACATCAG
>DAOORG010000299.1:0-3407 GCA_035389165.1 Chitinophagales bacterium | reverse complement strand
AAATGACAACAAAGACTATTACTTTAACAGAAACAACAGCAGATGACTTGCACCTGTTGTTTGAATTTCAACTGGATGAAGAAGCCAATTACTTAGCGGCTTTCACGGCAAAAGATATCAGTGACAAAGTCGCCTATTTGGAAAAGTATACTAAACATTTAGCGGATCCGACGATAACGATGCGAACGATTAAAGCGAATGATGAAATTGTAGGAAGTGTTGCAAAGTATATGATGGAAGGTGACGCAGAAATTACGTATGGTATAGACAAAAAATACTGGAGACAAGGAATTGCAAGTACTGCACTGGCAGACTTTTTAAAGATAGAACTAGCCAGACCGATTTTTGGTCGTGTGGCATTTGATAATTACGGCTCACAAAAAGTATTGGAAAAATGCGGTTTTATAAGAATCGGCTCAGACAGAGGTTTTGCCAATGCGCGACAAGCAGAAATTGAAGAATACATCTATAAACTGGATTAAGAAGTTCATCTGTAGAAGCATGTAGATTAAATATTAACTAACGCTAACAATTGCATATAACAAAACGGCTGATTATAAAATCAGCCGTTTTGTTGTTTTTTATTTCTTGTTATTTGGGTAACAATACAGTGTCGATTACATGAATAACACCATTACTTGCTTTTAAATCTGTTGCGGTAACGGTAGATTTTCCACCATTTTCGTCAGTGATAGTAACTTTTCCTTTCACTAAAGATGCTGTTAATTTTGCACCATTTACTGTTGTTAAAACTACTTTGCCTTTACCTTTTTTAATAGCAGCCAAAACATCTGTTGCCGTTAAGTTTCCGGATACCACATGGTAGGTAAGTATGGAAGATAATTTCGCTTTATTTTCCGGCAACAATAAAGTCTCTACAGTGCCAGCCGGCAATTTTGCAAATGCCTCATTAACCGGTGCAAATACCGTGAATGGTCCTTTACTTTTTAATGTTTCAACCAAATCTGCAGCTTTTACTGCTGCTACTAAAGTTGTGTGATTGGGTGAACTCACCGCTACATCTACGATGTCATTGGAAGTTTGTGCATAAGAGTGAACAGCAAAAAAACTAACTGCAAATAGTAATGCCGATTTGAATAATGATTTCATAAAATTTAATTTATTTTTTTAATGAAGAATAGCATCTAAACACAATCGCATTACAAATAGTTTTAAGATGTTTGAGTTCCTCTAAAAGATTAAGATTCATTAACTATAATTTGCAAGTATTCGATTCTTTGTTGATGTATTATCACAAACGCAGAAGGAATGTTTCATCAAAAAAATTATTCGGAAAACTAATTCAGAAAATAATCTTACAAATAAGAATAGTGAACGCTCATAAGCCTATGAGCATTTTATTACAGAAATTAAACAGAGCAAATAACTTGAAGTTGTCCTGCCCTACTCTATATCAAAAAAATTATTCGAGTCCTAAACTTTTTATATAAGCTTTATTGTCTGAAGGTCTTCCTAAGAATTCTTCTACGGCTTGTACTATATCTTTTTGTTTACCGTTAGCAAGAATTAATTCACGATATCTGACACCGGTTTTCGTATCTCGTAAGCCGTTTTTTTCAAACAAGGTAAACATATCCTGTGCGTATACTTCTGACCATAAATAGCCATACATATAAACCGGATGCGTATTAATATGAATCCAGCTTGCTTGCTTGTGTGTGCCCGGAACATAAGACTTCATCACACCTAATTGCTCGTCGATATCCTGCCAAAGTTTATCGGTGGAAACAGGATTAGACGGATTGTATTTATCATACAAATTCATATCATACATGCAATTTCTCAAAGAACCAATTACGGTTAAACCAGAAGAAAGATTCTTTGCTTTCACGAGTTTGTCAAATGTTTCTTTTGGCAATACTTCACCGGTTTGATAGTGTTTTGCAAATGAGCTGAGTATATCATAATCCCAAAGCCAGTTCTCAAATAGCTGAGACATGGATTCAACGAAATCTGCTTTAGAATTAGACTGTGATGAAAACTCACCATGATATGCCATTTCATTAACTATATGTCCGAATTCATGGAATAAAGTATTTAATTCTCGCTGACTCAACAATGATGGCTGGGATTTAGTTGGACGCGTGAAATTTCCCAGCAGCATCGAAACCGGCACTTCATAACCATTTGGCGTTGCTTTTCCTTGAGTAAGCGGCACACCATAAAACCAAGTTTCTTTATTGGGTCTTGGAAATAAATCTAAATAAAATCTGCCTTTCAATTTTCCATTTTCAAATACTTCATACAACTCAACCTCATCGTGCCAAACAGAAGGATTTTGAACTTTTCTAAATTCTAAATCCAGTAATTCCTGATAAATTTCAAACATACCTTTTAAACAAGTTTCCATAGGAAAATAAGCGCGTAATTCTTCTTTATTTACCTGATATTCTTTTTTCAAAATTTGGTTTTTATAATAGGCAATATCCCAAGGTTGCAATTTTGCTTTTCTTTTTCTTTTAACTTCTTTTCTCTTTTCAGCTTCTAACTGCTTTACATCTTTTTTTGCTTTGTCTTTTGATAAAGCCACCAGATCATTAATAAATTTCCATACAGTTTTCGGATCTTTTGCCATTTTAGGCACTAAATTAAAAGAGGCAAACGTTGGGTAACCCATTAATTTACCAAGTTCATCTCTCTTTTTTACCAAGCTATCGAGAATAATAATATTTTTATCGGCAGCTCTGCTATTGAATTTAATGAAATAAGCTTTTCTGGTTGCTTCGTTCACTGCATTCGCCATAACTGTTTCGTTGGTGGCATTAATAATTGGAATTTCATAATTGCCTTCGCTCACTTTATAATTTTCTTTAAATGCAGCTGGCAACCCATTTGTGCCCTTTTCATCCAACACCAAAATATCACGAGATGAATTCATATTTTCGGAATATTGTGAAGTAAGCTGACCTATTTCTTTGTCAAGTGCTTTATATTTTTCCAGTTGTTCATTTTGTAAATTAACACCGGTTCGTTCAAAAGTGAGTATCATTTCATCTGCCAGTATTTTGCGGTTACCTTTCAAATCATTGTAGGCTGATGACTTTTTGAACCGCAGCATTTTATTATACAACTCAATGTCAGAAAAAATAAGTGTAGAAACAGAATCCAGCAATTGAAAACCCAAAAGTCCTTTTGCACGAATAGAAGAATCCGGTGAAACCCAATATAGCATATGGCAATTGCTGTAGGCAACACTTATTTTTGTATTCAAATCTTCTACTGCTCCAAATAAATTTTCAAATGTTTCAAATTTCAGGTTTTTGACAGAAGCAATACCATCTATAGCTTCTTTAGCCACATAATTTGCATACGCTTCCACATCATTAGCACTTAACCTTCCATATTCAATTGGCTCATTCAACTCTGTTAGAAATGGATTTTTCGTT
>DAOORG010000298.1:0-3427 GCA_035389165.1 Chitinophagales bacterium | reverse complement strand
GCTGACTTAATTATTCTGGCGGGCGTTCCTTGCGATTTCAGATTAGATTACGGAAGACATTTGTCTAAAAAAGCAACCTTTATTTCCATAAATGGGAACAAGATTGATTTGTTTAAAAACAAATCTCCGGATATAGCTGTGCATGCTAATCCTGCCCTGTTCTTAAAAGAAGTAGCGGAAAAAACAGACACGAAGAATAAGTGGAAAGAATGGATGAACTCACTGGATGAAAGTGACAACGAAAAAGAAATTAATATTGCTGAACAGGCAACAGAAAAAACGGACTTAATAAATCCGATAGAGCTTTTCAGAACGCTGGATAATCTCTTGCCCGATAATACTACCCTAGTCGCAGATGGCGGTGATTTTGTAGCCACTGCTTCATACACCCTCAAACCCAGACATCCCTTATCCTGGCTGGACCCCGGAGTATTTGGCACCCTGGGGGTTGGCGGTGGTTTTGCTTTAGGGGCAAAGATATGTAACGCTAAAGATGAAGTCTGGATAATTTACGGCGATGGTTCCAGTGCATTTTCCATTGCGGAAATTGATACCATGGTGCGTCATAAATTACCGGCTATTATTTTAATAGGCAACGATGCTTCCTGGTCTCAAATAGCGAGAGACCAGCTGGATATTTTAAAGGATGATGTAGCCACTGTTTTAGCTTATTCTAGTTATGAAAAAATAGGAGAGGCTTTTGGTGCAAAAGGAAAAACGGTAAAAACGCTGGACGAATTTGTGCAGGCTGTAAAAGAAGCGCAACAAAGCGTAAAAGAAGGAATTCCTTATGTTATTAATGCACTGATTGGTAAATCAGATTTCAGAAAAGGTTCTATCAGTATGTAATATAAATGAAATAATATGCAGACGGGAAAATTAAACTTAGAAGATTGTCTTTTACTGGTAATAGATATTCAGGAGCGATTGATTCCGGTTATACATCAACACGAAGAGGTGATACATAATGCCAATATCTTACTGAAAGGCATGGAAATACTGGGTGTTCCGGTAATTGTAACCGAACAATATCCGAAAGGATTGGGAAATACCTGCAAAGAAATTATATTGGGAGATGACGCAAAAGTAATGGAAAAAATAACGTTCAGCTGTCTCGGGAATGATCACATAAAAGAATCTGTTCAGACAAAAAAACAAATCATCATTTGCGGGGTAGAAGCGCATATCTGTGTATTGAAAACAGCTTTGGATTTGCTGGATGAAGGATACCAAGTTCATTTAATAACAGATGCTGTTTCTTCAAGGAAAAAAGAGAATAAACAGGTTGCTATAGAACGTATGAAGCAATCCGGTGTTTTTATTTCGTCAACAGAAATGATATTGTTTCAGTTGCTCGATAAGGCAGGAACAGAAGAGTTTAAATTAATCAGTAAACTCATAAAATGATGTTATGAAAGCCATGCGATTATTTGACTATTTGCTGCAACAGAAAAACCTGAAACCAACTGCTGCTTTTCTTTCGTATAAAGATGTCAGAGATAATAAATGGAAAAGTTACACGTATCAGGAAACCTATGAAAGAGTACTGAAAGCCGCTCAGTTGCTGCTGGATGCCGGTATACAGCCAAATGATAAAGTAGCCTTGATTTCAGCAAATTGTCCTGAGTGGAATTTTGCGGATTTGGCTATTCAAATGATAGGAGGTGTTTGTGTGCCGATGTATCCTACGATAAGCAAGCACGATTATGAATTCATTTTTAAAGATGCTGAAATTAAAATTGCATTCGTTAGCAATGAAACTATTTATAAAAAGATAGAAGCAGTTAGAATTCAATTGCCCTTGTTGCAGAAAATTATTTCATTTGATGTTATAAAAAATACCGAGCATTTTACCACTTCACTTTCTAATATAAACGCAAATGAACAACAAATAAATTCCTTATCCGAAAATGTAAACGAACAGGATTTAGCTACTATTATTTATACTTCCGGCACCACAGGAAACCCGAAAGGGGTAATGTTATCGCATTATAATATCATCAGCAATTTAAACAGCATACAACAGGATTTACCCTTACTCGAAGGAAAGAAGGCATTGAGTTTTTTACCATTATGTCATAGTTTTGAGCGAACCGTATTTTATGCATATCTGGCAAATGGCATTCATATCTGTTATGCTGAAAATTTGGAGAAAATTGCAGACAACCTGAAAGAGATACAGCCCTATTGTTTTACCACGGTTCCGCGTTTACTGGAAAAAGTGTTCGATAAGATTATCGATAAATCGCAGCAATTGGATACAGTAAAGAAAAAGTTGTTCGATTGGGCCTTACAAATAGGGATGGAATATGAATACGGCAAAGAGAAAAAAGATATGCTGTACGCACTGCAGCTTTTTGTTGCCCGCAAATTAGTTTTTTCAAAATGGAAAGAAGCACTAGGGGGAAATATTGAATTCATCGTAACAGGCGCTGCACCTATACAGTCTCGCTTAATAAGAATATTTACTGCCGCAGGAATTGATGTGCTGGAAGGATACGGACTTACAGAAACGTCGCCGGTACTGGCTTTTAACAGAATGAATATTGAAGACAGAAAAATTGGAACGGTTGGTCTGCCGGTTCGGGGAGTAAGCATTAAAATTGCTGACGACGGAGAAATCCTGGCAAAAGGTCCGAATATTATGAAAGGATATTATCACCAGCAGGCATTAACCGATGAAGTAATTGATAAAGAAGGCTGGTTTCATACAGGTGATATTGGTGAATTGACGGATAATAAGTTTTTAAAAATAACTGACAGAAAAAAAGAACTTTTTAAAACATCCGGCGGAAAATATATCGCACCGCAAGCTATTGAAAATAAAATGAAGGAGTCGAAATATATTGAACAGATTATGGTGGTGGGTGAATACCAGAAGTATATTTCTGCATTGATAGTGCCGTGTTTCAGTTACCTGCATGAATTCGCAAAAGTTCATTCCATTTCATTTACCTCTAATAAAGAGTTGATTGAAGATAAAGCTGTCATTCAGTTAATAGAAAGCGAAATAAAAAAACTGAATACTAATTTCGGACAATGGGAACAGATTAAAAAGTTTACCCTTTTGCCGGCAGAATGGACCTCAGAATCTGGAGAGCTGACACCCACCATGAAGGTAAAACGAAAAATTATTTCAGAAAGATACAGAAAGCAGATAGAAGAAATGTATACCTGATTTACATATGTGCAACCTTATCTTTCTAGTTTTTACCTTCTTCCCATTCACGTGTTTTATCACCTAAATTCATACAGAATTGTTTGATATCTTCCTGTACAAAAGGATTTCCTGTTGCACGATGATAGGTATCTCCCAGACTCAGCATTAATTGAAAGAAGTGCGTATGCATTTCATCTACCTGCATGTCTTTGGTCCATAAATCAAAACGCATGGTGTTTTTTTCAATGCCGTCCCACATGCCAATCA
>DAOORG010000297.1:0-3429 GCA_035389165.1 Chitinophagales bacterium | reverse complement strand
TCTGCCGGCTATCAGGGTGGTTTCTTTTTCAGGGTTTCACGTCAGAAAGCGTTCGTGCAGTTTGAATTGAATTTTATGCGCTCCACCGTATTTTTGAAGAATGGTATTTTCGACAGTAAAATTGGAAACGATATTCCGTTTGAAGAACTGAAATTGAAATATCATACGGTAGGAATTCCTTTTATTTTTGGAGCATATGCTGTAAAAAAACCTATTTATAAGTTGCGGTTCTACAATGGTATTGAAGCCGAGTTTATTACAAAGGTGAATGCCACTATATCACAAAATGATAATGAAGTATACAGGTTGAAGCGGCCCGAAAAAAGGGATATCTTCAGGCCGGCACAATTCAGTTATCAACTGGGAATGGGGATGGATATTGCGATGTTTATTTTTGATGCCAAATATAGTGTTGGAATGCGAAGTTTTTTTAAAGAAGATTATCGCACACAAACACATTTGTTCCAGTTTACAGTTGGTGCGATTTTTTAATTTTTTAATTTGTTTTTTTAATCGCTACTTACTACTTTTAACTTTTTACTACAAACATGTCAGAATATTTATTTACCTACGGTACATTAAGATTAGATCAAAGCCATCCGATGGCGCATTTTTTAGCAGAAAATGCAAGTCTTGTCGGATTGGGTATTTTGACCAAAGCCAGATTATACAGGATAGATTGGTATCCGGCTTTAATAGAAACAAATGATGAACAAGATGAAGTGATAGGTGACTTATTTAAACTGAACGATAAATCTGCGTGGCTAAAAATTGACGAATATGAAGGTATTGGAGCCGGTGAACCACCTTACGAATACAGACGAGCTAAAGTGATTATAAAAACAGAAAAAGAGGAACTGGAAAGCTGGGTTTATTTTTATAATATTCCATTGCCTGAAAATGCCGAACTGATAGAGTCAGGCGATTTTCTGAATCCTTAATCAAACAAAAGAGTTTATTTTTCGTTATGTACTGTATATGAAAAAGTTAGTTTTCATTTTTTTAATAACAGTGGAAATAATATCCATCAATGCACAAGATACTGTTGTGCAAAAGAAAACTAATGTATTGAATACACAAACTTTATTATCCGTAAAAACAGAAAATCAACCTGTAGATTCTACTCAATTTAAAACGCCTAAATACAAACAAGGCTTTTTCTGTAATTTTGAAGATCAGCTCAACCGTAAAAAAGTACCGATTGATTTCTCTCTAGGTAAAAGCAAATACTGATTCTAATATTATTAAATGCACGACAGAACAGCATTAGACATATCAGTTGATTTGGAAGATTTCTTTCAAACAAAAATTCCTTCAATTATAGATACTGTAAAAGGCGATGAACCTGCAAATTGGGGATTGATGAATGTACATCAGATGCTGGAACATTTATTGTTTCCGCTCAATTTTGCTATCACCGAAAATCCCATTATTTTAGTTACACCTGAAGAAAAACTGCCGAGACAACGTGAATTTCTGGTTAGTAAATACGGTATGCCTAAAAATTTTAAAACACCATTTCTTCCTGCGGATAAAACAGTTCCGCTCATCAAACAGGATTTACAGGAATCCAAACAGCTACTGAAAGAAACTATAAATGAGTTTCTGAGCGTGATAAATAAACAAGATTTTACAACAAAATTACATCCTGTTTTCGGACAGCTGGATAAACAAGGATGGCTGATGTTTCAGTACAAACATTTCAGCCATCACTTTATGCAATTCGGATTGCTGAGTTTACCGCCACCAACTGATGATGCCGCCAATCACGGATAAATTCAGTAACCAGTAACCTGCAGTTATGCCAAAATATTTCAGGCTTCTTTGTTCATACATTGTCGTAATCGCAATTACCGGAATGACCAGCATGGCACCATCCATTAAGGCATGATAGGCACCATGCTTAAAGGTTACATAACGAGCTTCACCATGTGCCACATATTTCAATGCATAGGCTACCGCACACATTACGATTATAGATATAAACATGGTTAAAAAAAGATTCGTTTGTTTCTGTTGTTCGTCAGTCATGCCGATTTCTCGTTTCCATGCCGTGCCGAATACTTTAGGATGATACCAGATAAATCCGATGAATTGTGTGGCAATCACACCTGCGCCAAGTGCCAGCCAGTTAGTTTGTCCTTCCATAAATTAGCTTTTTTAGATAGTTAAATATAGCCTAAATTAGGATAGGTGTATGTTAATATTTTAGGGTAATAACAAGATGGGACAGTCCTTTTTAACGTATTTGTAAAGCTCGTCAATTTCTGAATTAGTGACGGCAATGCAACCCCAGGTCCAGTCTGAGTGCCTGTATTTTTTCTCGTCAAAACCATTGGGTAAGCCATGTATTTTAATTTCACCACCTGCTGATTTTTGCAAAGAAGCAGCATATTTGCTGTCAGCTGCATTTGGATAAGAAATATTCAGATTTTTATGAAACTGGCTGACAGCACTTCTTGCATCAATAAAATATAAACCTTCAGGTGTTTTCATGTCACCTTCCAGTTGCTTTTTACCAATAGGTTGTTTTCCCAATGCAATTGAATAGGTTTTAATTTTTTTAGATGTAGAGTAAGCCTCTAAAGTCCTTTCTGCTTTATGTACGACTATGCTATCGATTACAGTGCCCTTTGGAAGCCAGTATCCTATATTGGTTGTTGAATCCTGGCTTTGACAATTTGAAAACAAGGTCAAACTGAGCAATAAAAGCGTAAAGTAGATATGCATAATTTAATAGTACGATAAAATCAGATTCCTATTATACTATATTGGATTTTTTAAAGATTATTAACAAATAGGAGATTCAATAAAAAAACACTGGTGGCATAACTCAGTACTCGGTACTTATTGCTATTTTCGCAGTATGACAACGACGACACCTACCGCACAGGGAATTCTGAAAGCAAAAAAAGTTTTAGAAAATGTAATAGAAACAACGCCATTCAAACTAAACGAACAATTGTCGGATGAATTTGGCGCAAAAATTTACCTGAAAAGAGAAGATTTGCAGGTAGTACGTTCCTACAAAATTCGTGGTGCTTATAATTTCATGTCACACTTAAACGCTGCACAAAAAAAACAAGGTGTCGTATGTTCCAGTGCCGGCAATCATGCGCAAGGTTTTGCCCTTTCCTGCAGTTTGCTAAAGATAAAAGGAACGGTATTTATGCCGGTGACGACACCCAAACAGAAAGTGAATGCGGTAGAGCGTTTAGGTAAAAAATATATCGAAATTATTTTATCAGGTGATACCTACGATGACGCAAAAAATGCAGCATTGAAATTTGTGCAAAAGGAAGATAAAATATTTGTTTCACCGTTTGATCACAAATTGATTATCGAAGGACAAGGTACGGTAGCACTGGAAATTCTGGAGCAAATTGGCAAGAAGAAAATCGATTATTTATTTGTGCCGATTGGCGGTGG
>DAOORG010000296.1:0-3433 GCA_035389165.1 Chitinophagales bacterium | reverse complement strand
ATCAAAACATTTCTCTTTCGTTCAGTTTCTATTGCACCTTTAGCATCGTTCAGAATTTTATTTGGAGCCATGTTGTTGTTCAGCACCGTTCGGTTTTGGACAAAAGGCTGGATTGATACATTATACATACAACCAAAATTTTTCTATGCTTATGAAGGTTTTGAATTTATAAAACCACTAAGCGGAAATGGCATGTATCTTGTTTTTGCGTTTATGATTATTGCAGCAATCGGTATTTTGCTGGGTTTGTTTTATAGAGCTGCAATCATTTTATTTTTCCTTTTGTTTACCTATGTTGAGTTATTAGACAAAACTAACTACCTCAACCATTATTACTTTGTCAGTATCATCAGTTTGATGTTGTGCTTCTTGCCAGCCAATAAATATGCAGCATTAGATGTAAAATTTGGCATCACAAAAAAAGCAACTTTAATTCCGTTTTGGTGTGTTGGAATCATTCAATTACAAATTGGACTAGTCTATTTTTTTGCAGGCATTGCTAAAATAAATCCGGATTGGTTACTGCATGCTCAACCTTTAAAAATATGGTTGAAAAGCAGAGATTATTATCCGGTAATCGGACAATTATTCAATTTTGAAATAACGCCTTACTTATTTTCCTGGTTTGGAATGCTATTCGATGTTTGCATTCCATTTTTATTATGGAATAAAAAAACAAGACCATTTGCTTATGCAGCGGTTGTTGTATTTCATTTAATGACAGGCTATTTATTTCAGATTGGTGTATTTCCATATGTTATGATAGTGGCTACCTGGATTTTTTTTTCTGCAGCATTTCATCAAAAATTTCTATCCTTTTTCTTATCTAAATTTAAGAAAAACGACAAAAAAGATGAACATACACTGCGTCATTCTGAACTTGTTTCAGCATCTAACTATCAACCAAAATTTGCTTCTTTTTTTGTATTGATTTTTCTTCTTCATTTTATCATACAAATCATTCTTCCGTTTAGATACTTGCTCTATCCGGATAAATTATTCTGGACAGAACAAGGTTATCGTTTTTCGTGGCGCGTGATGTTGATGGAAAAAAATGCCTACACGACTTTTGTGGTAAAAGATAAAACCAGAAAAATAGAAGAAGTACGCAACCGTGATTACCTGACGCCACAACAAGAAAAACAAATGAGCACACAGCCGGATATGATATTGCAGTTTGCTCATTTTTTAGCGAAAGAGTACAATAAAAACAAAGGATTTACGGCTGCAGAAGTTTATGCAGACAGTTATGCTGCATTAAACGGACATCCAAGTCAACCTTTTATTGACAACACTGTTGATTTAGCCAAACAACCTGTTAACTTTGCACCGAAAAAATGGATACTGCCTTTTAAAATGGAAACACATAGGAACATAGATAATAAGACAAATGAAAAATGACTTTGCGTTCTTTGCGTCTTTGCGTGAGAAAAAAATAACAGATGAAATGGATTAAGTTTTACATACTATTTTTTACATGCTTTATCTTGAGTAATGCGTTTAGTCAATCTTCGGATTCATTAGCAAATATCGAAGATTCCATGCAAAGCCAACTGGATGAAGTTACCATACAGGCAGAAAAAATGAAAGAGATTCGTCTCAAAAGTGTGGAAGGAACGGTGATTTTTGAAGGCAAGAAAACAGAGATTGTTGATTTAACGAATATCCAAGCAAATGTTGCAACTAATAACGGCAGGCAGATTTTCAGTAGAGTCGCGGGTTTGAATGTGTGGGAAAACGATGCAGCTGGCATGCAGCTCGGCATTGGCGCTCGCGGTTTAAATCCGAACCGTTCTGCAGAGTTCAACATCCGACAAAATGGCTATGATATTACAGCAGATGCCATCGGATATCCGGATGCTTATTTTACACCACCAACGGAAGCAATGGACAGAATCGAAATCGTACGTGGCGCTGCTTCCTTGCAGTTTGGTACACAGTTTGGCGGTTTGATTAATTTTAAAACACACCAGCCGGTTGCCAAAAAATTTCAGCTAACCTCACAAACCACAGCAGGTTCTTTCGCCACCGTAAGTGCCTACAATGCCATTGAAGGAACGTATAAAAAGCTATCTTATTTTGCCTATTATCAGTATAAATTCACCAAAGGCTGGCGACCAAACTCCAGGCTAAATGCACATACGGCTTTTGCAAATATATCCTATCAGATAACTACTAAACTAAAACTATCTGCAGAATTTACTCATCAGAATTATGTGATGCAGCAACCAGGTGGCTTAACGGATAATCAATTTAATCAAAATCCGAAACAGTCAACAAGAGAACGAAACTGGTTTGGTATCAATTGGAATATTCCTTCTTTAAAACTGGAATACCAGCCAAAAGAAAACATACGCTGGAACACCGTTTTATTTGGATTAATCGGATCCAGAAATGCACTGGGCTTTTTAAGTTATGCTAACAGAAATGACGATTTAAGAGAACGGGATTTAATAAAAGATCAATACAAAAATTTTGGAATGGAATCTCGCGTATTGTATCAATACAAACTGGGCAAACAAAAATCTTCTCTTAGTGTCGGATTGCGCTATTTTAAAGGTTTCACCAATAAACAACAAGGACTTGGAAACAATGAAAATGATGCAAATTTCAACTATCTAAATCCGGACGATCTGGAAAGTTCAGATTATCAGTTTAACAGTCACAATCTAGCATTCTCAGCAGAAAATATCTTTAAGATTACCTCTAAATTGAGCATCACACCAGGCATGCGTGCAGAGTTTCTGTTTACGGATGTGGATGGTTATTATAAAACGGATACAATCCGCTATAATGATGCCAGAAAACGCAATCGTATTTTTCCGTTGTTTGGTATTGGCATCACTTATAAAGCACATACTCTGGCGGAAATCTACGCAAATATTTCTCAAAACTACCGTGGAATAAATTTCACCGATTTAAGAATCACCAATCCGAATGTACGCGTGGATCAAAACCTACAGGACGAAAAAGGATTTAACGGCGACATAGGTATTCGCGGAAAAAACGGAGAAAAGTTCAATTACGATGTCAACTTTTTTTCTTTGTATTACAATAAAAAAATCGGTTCTATTCAACAAGTGGATTCAGCATTTAATATTTACCGCTTTAAAACAAACTTATCCAATTCCAGAAGTCTGGGTGTCGAATCTTTTGTAGAAGTTGACATCCTGAAATGCATACAGGAAAACAGCGATTTCGGTGTTTCTTTATTTTCCAATTTCACCTATACCAATGCCATTTATTTAAAATCTCAAAACAAACAAATAGAAAATAAGACGGTAGAATTTGCGCCGCAATTTGTATTCAGAGGCGGTGCAGGTTTCAAATATAAAACATTTGCAATCAGCTGGCAGATTTCATACATTTCCAAACAATTCACTGATGCCACCAATGCTACGTATGCTTCAACGGCAGTCATAGGCTCTATTCC
>DAOORG010000295.1:0-3438 GCA_035389165.1 Chitinophagales bacterium | reverse complement strand
AGCCGTAGATAGAACGATAGCTGTAAAAATAAATTTGTGCATGCTTTAAAATTATACCACAAAGATAGACAAATTCTGTGCCGAAATATTCAGCCATAAATAAAAAGGCGCATCAGAAGATGCACCCTTACTAAAGCCATTTACAATAATTATTTATCAATAATTATTTTCTTTGTTATTTGTTCTCTATCTGTTTTAAGCACGACAGCATAAAGTCCGCTTGATAAGTTATCAGTTTGGATACTTACTATGCTCTTAAATTGATGCTGAAGTTTCGTCTGATATACCGTTCTACCTGTAAAATCGACTAACTCCAAAGTCAATGGCGATGTATAATTTGCAGAAAATTCCAGATTAAAGGTTCCGTTGTTTGGATTTGGATATACTTTTAATTCACCATCATTCTTATTATTCTGCTTAATTGAAGACAATAAAACCACCTGAGTGTTTACGGTATTGGTGGTTATCGGTGCATTAAAATCAAAATAGATATGGGCTGTATTTTTAATCGTGCTTCCTTGTGCAAGGTCTGTTTTGGGTCTTACTTTATAGGCTATAAAACCATGGCTTTCCGGTTCGTTGATACTGGCAGGCGGCAGCTTCATATTGCTGAATGTAAATTGTATGATATTTTTATTGACCACCTGCATAGAAAATAGATGACTCGTATTTAATGGCTGCAAGGTACTCCAGTCTAAATTGGCATCCAGCGTATCTTCTATCACAATACGGAAAGCAGTATCATTGCCTGTGTTTTGGAAGCGCACTACATAGTTAATGTAATCACCGCGCTGAATCTGTGCAGGTGAAATATACTCACCGGAAGTGGATGTTTTATCATTCGGATCGTAAGAGCCCGGTATTACATCCTCTAATGTAGCCTGATTGTCGTTTGGTGTTGAGTCATTTATACCGGGTTCTATAAAAGCAATCGAGTGTAAAGTATCGCCAACCTGTAAATCAGGAGGAATGGGCACATTAGATTGAATGATAATTTTTCTTGTATTCATAATCTGTAGATTGCTAAATTCCCAAATCAGGGTATCGCCATTTTGGGAAGTAATAGCAGGTATGGCATTTGAGAAGTTCAGCCGATTGTCTAACACTAATTTTACAACACCGTTTGCGGTATGCGTGCCTTCGTTGGCATATGCAATTTCATAATTCGTTGTGCTGCCCAATCTGCTAATAAATGTGTTTACCAGAGATATGTTCAGGTCATTGATAGTTCGAGTTGGATGCATCGCAAATACTACTGTATCGCTATTTCCGAATCCAGTATGTGAAACCATAAAAGAATCCGGCTGCACCTCATAATAATTATGATTAGGAAGTATTTTAGTAATCCATGTTCCTGTATCTACAAAGTTGGTGGTATAATCATAGCCATACATATACCTGGAGATGCTATTATTGCCTTTACTGCTTTCAAGATAGGCTAAACCGTATGCAGGTTCTTCGTTGTCTTTTGTGTTGTTATTATTGTAATCGATATAGGCATTACCAATTATTTTGTTGGTTGCAGAAATTACTTTAGACAGCATGATATCAAAACCACCAAGCCGGCAAGTGTTTTGACCGTTTAAATCAGACAATACAAACAGCTCATTTTTATTATCCGGATAAGGTGAAATGTATTTATAGACTAAGGTATCGCGCATATCATTGATGAATTCGTATTCGAGTTCTCCATTTTCAAGATTATGAATGAAGAATCTTTGGGTATTGATAGCGTTAAAAGTGCTATCGTAATTAGACCAGATGTTATAACTATAAAATTTATTGTTATATCCTATGTTAAAACTTCTATATAGGAAATTATTCGAATAATAATTAGAATAAGGTAAATATCCTGAAATGCTTTCATTCATTGGTATTGAAGATGACAATAGTTTATTATAAACAACTGTTCCGGATTGGTTGATTTTTACAATTCTATACTCATTGTTTTTTGAATAAAAAACTACAAACTCACTATTTGGTAAAGCATAAGCATTTGTATTCCCTAAATAATTAATTACAGCTGAGGTGTCCAATAATGTTTGATATATTGTTGAATTGCTAAGCAAATCAACTTTTTGCAGATAGAAACTTGTATAATTATTGACAGAATCAAATGTTGAATTTAAATACAATGGTAAATTATTTTGAACCGTTGCATTTGAACTTAATAAATAGTCCGAAACATTTACAAGCTGCCCGTAATTATAGTAGTTAACTTCTACTGTCAGATTATTTTTATGAACTTTATAAACACCATTCACATTGAAATAATTTAAATAAATATAATCAGCATCTTCTTTAATTTTTTTACCCATATAGTATAATGCGGTATCCGAGTAGTTTTCATTAATTTGCACTCCGTTATAATCTATGTTGATGAAATGGGTTTTGTGTACCAATGGTGTACAAAACCAGTAACAGAAATCTTGCAAACTGTTTGTAAGCAATAAGGTATTATCATCTAGTTCTGTAATGCTGTTGTCATACAAATTTAAATTCATCCACCAGCCACTGTTATTACTATTTCTAAATAGTGTATCATAATTATAGGAAAGCTCCCAAAGCGTATTGCCGTTTATATCTACATTATGTATACTGATAGAGCTATCCGCCATTGTAGAAAATGCAATGGTATTATTTCTTAATAACTTTATGTTTTGATATTGAATCAGGTTTAAATAGTTGTAATAAATTAAACCAGCATTCGTTCCATCCACGATATATTTTTTTTTCCATAGTTTATTTCCAACTGAATCTAAACAAATCAGATTATAAAAACTGATTGATACAATTGAGGAATCAATAACATCATAACTTGCAGATAAATATTGAATAAAATACCCCTGATTGAATTGAGACAATCCGGACATGGCAATAACATCCGAATCATTATAGGATTTTTTCCATTCTATTTCATAATGGCTGTTTAATTTAATCAGTACGTTAGCAGACATACCAGCATTATCTGAGAAATCACCATCAGTAGAAGTGGTGTTCACCAATACTATCAATCCACTATCTGACGTTTTTTGTACATCCACAATAATGTCATTGCCGTTGCCACCTATGCATTGTGATGCTTCCACAAATTGTGCTGCGGATTTTTTTCCAATAAACATTAAAAGCATGATTAAAACAGGTATCCACTTTTTCATCTCTAGTAATTTTTATTAAAATTGATGAAAATATCATTAAAGTGCCGGTACAAATACTAGCCTTTGTCATAAAAAAATGACCACAAACTGCTCTAAAAATTTATTAAAACAATAAAATAAGACTTACTATATTCATAATTTACTTAAAAATACTACCCATTTTTGTCAATAAAAAAAGCGGATTTTGAGTTGTTCAAAATCCGCTTTTTATCAATATTTATACTTTTACTCTACTTCTACCGGTGTTTCAAGTGCTTTTACATATTCATCCGTTACGGTG
>DAOORG010000294.1:0-3454 GCA_035389165.1 Chitinophagales bacterium | reverse complement strand
CAGACATAAAAATCAGCGATGGTCCGCCTATGATAAATAGTGAGAATGCCATGCTTAGAGGAAGCGTGTTATTTAATGTTCGGGAGCGTGATTTAGGAAGTACGGTCAAAGAGGCACAGAAAAAATTAAATGCTATGATAGCGAAAATGCCAAAAGGATATTATGTGGAATGGAGCGGTCAGTGGGAAAATCAGTTACGGGCAAACAAAACTTTAAAGTTGATAATGCCAATAGTGGTGCTGATAATCTTCTTGATTTTATTCTTTACATATCACTCCATGAAAGAAGCCATCATTACCATGATAACGGTGCCCTTTGCTTTAATCGGCGGCATTTTTATGGTCTATTTTTACGGCATTAATTTGTCAGTTGCTGTTGCTGTTGGATTCATTGCCCTATTCGGTATGGCTATTGAAACAGCCATGCTAATGACTATTTATCTCAACGAGGCCATGAATAAAATGATAGCCAAACATGGAAATGATAAAGAAACGATTACGGAAGATATCTTGAGACAATATATCATTGATGGATCTGCAAAACGGTTAAGACCTAAACTTATGACAGTTTCGGTTTCATTATTCGGGTTGGTACCTATCCTTTGGGCTACCGGTACAGGGTCGGATATTATGCTGCCAATTACAGTTCCGCTTATCGGAGGTACAATTACATCCACCATTTATGTGTTATTGGTAACGCCGGTGGTATTTGAAATGGTAAAACTTCGTGAATTAAAAAGAAATGGTAAAATAAATATTATAGATGCAAAAGAGTAAATACTATATCATTATAGCTTGTCTGTTAATAAGCAGTACAAAGGCTGTAGCCCAAATGCTCCCGCTGGATACGGTTTTGGCAATCATAAAAACAAATAACCCACAGCTCAAAATGTATGACGCTGATATTCAAAGCATGGATGCAGCTGCAAAAGGCGCTAAAAGCTGGATGCCGCCACAGGTAAACACCGGCTTCTTTATGACGCCCTACAATGCTAAAATGTGGAAAGCTGATGACATGAATGAAGGTATGGGTTCATATATGTTAGGTGTTACACAAATGTTTCCGAATGCTAAAAAACTGAAAGCCGATTATGAATATATGAGTTCTATGTCTTCTGTAGAGAAAGAAAATAAAAACTATACAATAAATCAGTTGAATGCAGCGGCTAAAACAAGTTATTTTCAATGGATGGTGCTGAATAAAAAAATTAAGATTGCAAATGACAATTTATTGTTACTGGAATATATGATAAAAAGTATGGAAATACGATACCAGTACAATATGGATAAACTGCCCACTTACTACAAAGCAAAATCTCAATACAGTGAATTGCAAAATATGATAGTCATGTTGCAGAATGATGTTGCCCAAAAAAGAATACTGCTGAACTCCTTGATGGCAAGAGATAAAAATATTTATTTTGACATTGACACAACTTATAATTTGAATGATTTTAAATATCTGCTGTCTGATACTACTACCCTCTCAAAAAACAGAAGTGATGTAAGAGCCATTGATAAAACAATGGCCATAAATCAGTTAAAGGCAAAAGCGGAAAAAACAAAATTACTGCCTGAATTTGGTGTCAGGTATGAACACATGTTTGCCTTTGGAAAACAGCCACAGCAGTTCTCAGCAATGCTGATGGTGAATATGCCGTTTATGCCCTGGTCAGCAAAAATGTACAAAGCGAATGCAAATAGTTATTTATTGAAAAATGAAAGTTTGAAATGGCAGAAAGAGATGATATTAAATGAAGCCACTGGTATGATTTCAGGAATGACTGCCGAATGGAGTAGCCTGAATAAACAGTACGAAATAACACAAAATAGTATAATTCCTGCGTTGCGTAGAAATTATGAAACAGCATTGATTACATGGCAGAACAACACAGGTGATTTATTCGTCGTTTTAGATGCATGGGAAGCATTAAATATGGCGCAGATGGATGCACTGGAAAAATTACAGGCTATACTTTTGACTCAGGTGGAAATTGAAAAACAACTCGAAACTAAATAAGCATGAATAAGTATTTAAAATTCAGTCTGGTCTTCTTAATAATTGCTGTAATCGGTGTCGGCGTATATTTCTTGATTATAAAACAACACGGCACGATGGATAGTCATGGCCAAAAAGAAGTATATACATGCTCTATGCATCCTCAAATCAGAAAGAATAAACCGGGTAATTGTCCGATTTGTGGCATGAAATTAATTAAGATTGAAACACATATTCAGGAAATGGATAGTACACTATCAGAAAATCTGCTCAAACCAACCGATAACTTTATTGTGGGTGATTATCAAACGACAACACCAAAAGATACATCTATTGGCGCAGAAATAAATTTACCGGGCATAGTGGAATACGACCCGAATGCTTCAATAAATATATCAGCAAGAGTGAGTGGAAGAATAGAAAAAATGTATGTGAATTATAAGTATCAGAGAGTAAATAAAGGTCAGAAACTATTTGACCTGTACAGCCCGGAATTACTGACAGAACAACAGAATTATATTTACTTGATGTCGAATGATACGGAAAATGAATCACTGATAGCAGCTTCTAAACAAAAATTGCTGCTCTATGGCATAACGGAAACTCAGCTAAAATCACTTAAAGAAACTAAAAAAACTAATCCGGTCATTTCTATTTATAGTCCTGCTTATGGCATTATTCAAAGTACGGAAAAAATGGGTGCCTCTGGAGCAAATGGTAGTGGTATGCAAAACGCTGTTAGCGGTACGGATATACTAAATATTAAAGAAGGTGATTACATTCAAAAAGGTGAAGTGGTTTTTAAATTATCGAACACGGATAAGGTTTGGGCAGTTTTTAATGTTTTACAGGGTTACAGCAGTTTAATTAAACTCAATCAGTCGGTTGTTATTTCTTCTGAACTCAATACCTCAGAACCAATATATGCAAAAATAAATTTCATTGAAACACAGCTTAATCAGTCAGACAACAGCCTTAGAATAAGAGTGTATTTAAACAATAGCAAACTGAAAATGCCAGTTGGTTTGCGCTTGCAGGGCAACGTAAGAACAAATCCGGTAAAAGCACTTTGGCTGCCAAAGCAGGCAATGGTAAGCATCGGTACTAAAAAAATGGTGTTTATAAGATTAGAAAATGGATTTAAAGCGAGAGAAGTAAAAACAGGTATAGAAATCAATGATTTAATACAGATTTTGGGCGGAATTACAAAAAATGACACCATTGCCGCCAATGCTCAATATTTGATTGATAGTGAAAGTTTTATTAAAACCAGATAAACTGAATTTAGATGAAAAGATTTAAAATAATCGGCATACTGCTTGCATTTGTATTTACGGTAACAGCTTGTCACAATAAAGATTCGGAAGACCATAGTAAACATAATTCGGGAGACGTTTCGTATTACACTTGCTCTATGCATCCACAAATAAGGGTAGACAAACCGGGCAAATGTCCG
>DAOORG010000293.1:0-3457 GCA_035389165.1 Chitinophagales bacterium | reverse complement strand
CAGACAAAGACTGTAAAGGAAATTGCTGTTGCGTTCACAGAATTTAATTTTGAAAAATGGTATCCAATTTTCATAGCATTATTTGGATTTCTGTTGTATGCCAATACGTTGACTCACGATTATGTGCTGGATGATGAAACGGTGATGGAGAAAAATAAATTCGTCACCAAAGGAATTTCTGCCATTCCTGAAATCATGCTGACGGCTTACCGTGCAGGCTCACAAGACAGACAAGAAAACCTGTACCGTCCATTATCCGTAGTTATGTTTGCAATAGAATGGCAACTGTCGCCGAATAAACCATTTTTAGGGCATCTTATCAATGTGCTGCTGTATGCACTGACAGGATTTCTGTTGTATAAATTAGTACGAAAATGGTTTCCGGATAAACATTCGTTTGTGCTGTTTTCTATTTGCATTTTGTTTATGGTGCATCCATTGCACACGGAAGTTATTGCCAATATCAAAAGCCGAGACGAAATTTTAGGCTTATTGTTTGCGATACTTTCATTGATTGCCTTTCATAATTTTGCAACCAGAAAAAATATCCTGCAATTACTGCTTGGCACTTTCTGTTTTTTTCTGGCGATGTTATCTAAAGAAAGTACCGTAACCTTAGCGGCAGCAATTCCTTTGTCTTTATTCTTTTTCACTAAACCAGACGATAACAAGAAATACGTGTTTACTGTAATTGCATTAGTAATTGCTGTTATTTTGTATTTCATTTTACGAAAAATAGCCATCGGTGGACTTGTCACTTTTCAGGAAGTCAGTGTGTTGAATAACTCATTAGTCGGCACTGACAATAAGCTGGATCAATTTGCAACCGCCATTGTTTTGGTTGGTTATTATATCCTGTTGTTTTTCTTTCCGCATCCGTTGAGTTTTGATTACTCTTTAAATACTATTCCAATTGCCACGTTTAGTGATGTCCGTTTTTTAATTTCTATGACTGCTATTATTGCTATGGCTGTCTATGTTTTAATAAACCTGAAAAAGAAAAATGTGATTGCATTCGGTATTTTATTTTTCGGCATTACACTTTCCGTTGTATCTAATATTTTTGTCATCATAGAAGCAACGCTGGCAGAACGATTTATGTATCTTCCTTCTTTAGGATTATGTATTGCCGTCATTCTTGGATTGGAAAAAGCAACCAAGTATACTGCTAATGCCAATTTTTCTTTCCTATCTGTGCTGCAAAAAAACAAGCTATTTATTACGGTCTTAACTGTTGTATTAATTTTGTTTACACTCAAAACATTCACCAGGAACTTAGATTGGAAAGATAATTTTACACTGTTTTCAGTAGACAAAGATCACAATCCAAACAGCTATAGAAATCTTTCCGGTTACTGTAATGTGTTGTTCGGAAAAAAAATAGTTCCGTTAAAAGATGGCGACCCCTTGAAGCTGGAATATTGTAAAGAAGCAATTTTTTACACCAATAAAAGCCTTGCCATTACGCAGGATAATTTTAGTGCATGGAGTTTGCTGGTCTATTGTTATCTCCAATTAAAAGATTATCCGCAGGCACTTGCATCTTATGAAACCGGTATTAAATATTACACTGAAAAAACACCCTATCTGGATAATTTTCATATGATGGGTGCCAATGCCTATTACTACAGCGGCAACTTATCTAAAGCGCTGGAAGTGGCAAAAGCAGGCATAGCAATAACAGATACCAATGCTTTACTTTGGAATTCTTATGGTATGATTGCTTCCGATTTAAATGATTTACCAACTGCAAAAAATGCGCTAACTAAATCCTTGGAATTAGACAGCACCAGTGCAGACACATGGTATAACCTGGGAAATTTTTATGCTAAAAACGGTGATTATGTAACGGCCATTTCCACGTACAATAAGGTAGAAAAACTGGACGCAGCTATATTGACTTCTATTAATGCTTATAATAATACCGGAAATTGCTATGCTGTTCTAAAGCAATATGATAAAGCAATTGAAAACTACAAGAAAGCTTTGGCATTTGATCCGACTAATAAATCTGCGTTACAGAACATATCTATTACATACAATAATCTTGGGCAATCAGATAAAGCAAAAGAGTACAATGCTAGGTTACAAGGACTTCCATAATTAAATAGTATGTTATCTAAAGAAATAAACTATTGCACAAAACTGGAATCTGACAAACTTAATAAAAAAGCTTTTAAATCTGCTCTGTCCTGAGCAGACAAACTAAGCCCCCAATGTCCGGTTAATTCTACGCGTTTGTTTGCTTTCTCTCGCATAATGGGTTCTAATGTTGGTGAACCTTTCGGTCCGTCATTATAAAAATCGATCACTTCGTCTAATGTAGCAAAACGACCGTCATGCATATATGGTGCGGAAAACGCCAGATTGCGTAATGTAGGAATTTTGAATCGTCCGTTATCGTCTGTATTTCTTGTAAATTTACCTAATCCGAAATCTGTAAAATCCAGCACGGAAGAAACGGAATCCAGGCCGTTGTTGGCAAATGTTCTATCTGGTGAAATAAACACTTCCGGTGCAGTGCTGCTGTGACAATGGAAACAATCTCCTTTTTCCGTTTTAAAAATATCCAGCCCTCTCAGTTCAGCATCCGTTAACAACAGCTCTCCTCTAGAATATTTATCAAATCTGGAATTGTAAGACACCATTGTTTTTTCGTATTGTTCAATTGCTTTTGTGATGAATTCTTTGGTAACCGTTTTACTACCAAAGGCTTTCCAAAACATTTCTACATATTCAGGACGTTGTTGCAATCGCTTTTCTGCTTCTGCCATTGGCAAGTGCATTTCCAGCGGATCTTTAATAGGAAGACCTGCCTGTTCGCGTAAAGAATTGACACGACCATCCCAAAAAAAACGATCTTTCTGCCAAGCCAGATTAATTAATGCCATGGAATGTCTGTTACCTAAAACGTTATCAACGCCACGGCTTTTAACAGCAGGATCTGAAAATGCATTTTCTTTTTTATGACAACCTGCACAGGAAAGACTGGAATCGCGAGATAAAATGGGATCAAAAAACAATCTTTTACCTAATGCTATTCCTTCCAAAGTCATTGGATTAGCTGCATCTGTTGGCATCGCTCTGAAATTCTGAATCAGTGGCGCAACATAAGGTGTTGGTGTCGGAGCAATATCATCAGGGTCTTTCTCTTTTTTGCATGCATTAAAAGAAAGAGATAATAGTACTATGATTATAGTAGATGCTATGATAAACTTCTTACTCATTTATCTGCAGATACGCTGGATTTAATACCGTTGACAAAAGCATTTTTTATAGAAATGGCACGGGCAATTTCTGAAGGTTCAGAATGGTTGCTGAAATTAATTATCTGAAACGGATCACTATCGAGCACAAATAATTTATCCATATCTAATTCTATATTCAATGTGCTTCCATTGTATGGCAATGTACTTACATTTATTTCTGTATATAAAGTATCTGAACCCAAATGCAT
>DAOORG010000292.1:0-3470 GCA_035389165.1 Chitinophagales bacterium | reverse complement strand
GCAGCTACCTTGTTTTGTGCTGCTTGCGGATCATCCACACCTAAAATACCAATTAAGTCTACAGTAAAAATCAATGTTTCATTCGGTTTAATCAATTTTCCGGTTCCTGTTTTTCCATATGCTAAAACAGATGGAATATATAATTTATAGGTACTGCCAACATTCATCAGTTGCAATCCTTCCTGCCAACCTTTAATCACGGCATTTAATGGAAATACGGTAGGTGCCGCACCTCTTTTGTAAGAATTATCAAACTCAGTTCCGTCTGTTAAAGTACCAATGTAGTGTACTCTAACTTGGTTTGCGGTTGTTGGTTTTTGCCCGTTTCCTTTTTTTACAATTTCATATTGCAAACCTGATGCTGTTGTAACAACACCTTTTTTCTTTTTATTAGCAGATAAAAACGCTTGTTCATCAGCATGTACATTCGAAAAGGAAAACAGAAATGCAATTACAAAAAATAAAGAAACTATTTTTTTCATTTTACTACTATTTAATGTTTTAGGAGAAGGATATTTATTCTCTTGAAGCTTGTATGCAAAGTACGTACCAAATTAGCTAAAGCACATACCCAATAAATGGTATTTAAAGTAGGCCTCTTCCGGTTTTGTTTAACTGATCATTCGTTTTCATATCACGCATGAGTGAGTCTAAAACGCCGTTGATGAAATCTTTACTTTTTGGTGTGCTGTATTCTTTAGCAATATCCAGGTATTCGTTGATAGTCACTTTCACCGGAATGCTCGGAAAATACAGAAACTCAGAAACTGCCATTCTTATTAATATCACATCGATGATGGCCAATCGGTCGGTTTCCCAGTTTTTCAGCTTCGGTTCTATTAATTTATAATGTGCTTTTTTATTGTTGATGGTTTCGTTAAACAAATCAATACCAAACTGCGTCAATTCTTTAAACTTATCTTTCAAATTGCCTTTTTCTAAATGCAGCTTCAGTTCGTTTTTGCTTTTCTGTATTACTTCATGTACCGCTTCCACCACAAATTCTGCGTCATCCATCCAATTGGTGAACAACTCTTCCATATTAGTCGTAAAGTTTTCATCTTCCAGAATCAGATTATTCAACAAAAATGTAATAATGGATTTATCTGCTTCTACGTTAAACTCGGTTCCATTCGTGAGGTAATCTACATATGCTTCCGACTCGGTCAATTTCTTATATAACTGTCTGATATTGTCATCGTCCAGCAACGAAGCAATACTCGCATTTTTAAGTTCTATGTTAAATTCTTTATCATTATTCAAGTATTGCACTAATACATTACTCAATAATTTGGTACTGAAATTCTTATCCTTGTCATTTTTTAAATGCTTTCCTGCTTTAATTTTCGCATCTGTCTCCACAAAGTTGGCAATTTCCCGGATACACAACAACAAATACAGGTATTGGTCTTTGACCGATAAAATACTTTTTTCTAAGAAATTCTGAAACTGAGAGGCAGGCGCAGAAGCGGTAGTCTCGTATGCATAAATGTATTGCATGGCTTTTATTCGAACGCTTCTTCTGGTAATCATAAGAGATAATGAACTTTGATGGCAAAGATACATTATAATTATAGAATTACAGAACAGCAGAATTAGAGAATATATTAATTAACGATTAACGATTAGTGATTTTTTGAAGACATATTACTTAAAGCATTTTACTACTAACAATTTTCTATTTTTACACCAATGAAAGAACTACGCGCTGTCAATAAATATTTTGTAAAGTACAAATGGTTATTAATTTTAGGAATCATTTTTGTCATCAGCTCCAATATATTTGGCTTATATACACCGGAATATATTCGCTATACCGTTGATATTGTAAAAGAAAACCTCAACACGTATCAGCTGGTGAGCGGTTTCGAAGCACAGGCTGCCTTTAAAACACATTTTGTTTATTATATCATTTTCTTTTCGCTGATTATTCTCAGCACTTCATTATTAAAAGGGTTACTGATGTTTTTCATGCGACAAACCCTTATTGTGATGTCGCGTAAAGTGGAATACGACCAGAAAAACGAACTCTATCAACAATACCAACGCCTGAATACTTCCTTTTATAAACGCAATAATACCGGCGATTTGATGAGCCGCATCAGTGAAGATGTTTCGCGTGTCAGAATGTATATCGGACCAGCAGTTATGTACCTCATCAACACCACGGCACTTTTCACCATGGTTATTTATGTGATGTTTGATATCAATGCTTACCTCAGCTTTTTGGTGTTGTTACCGTTACCAGTGCTAGTATATTCTATTTATAAAGTAAGTGATGTCATCAATAAAAAAAGTGAATCGATTTCTATTGCATTATCCGGACTCACTACACGCGCGCAGGAAGTTTTTTCGGGTGTCCGTGTTATTCAATCGTTTGCCATTGACAAACAAATTCAAAAAGAATTCTATCAAGCCAGCGAAGATTACAAAAACCAGAATATTTCTTTGGCCAGAGTAGATTCCTTTTTTGCGCCGCTCATGCTATTACTGATCGGGTTGAGTACGCTGTTAGTGGTCTACATTGGCGGCATTGAAGTCAGCAAAGGCAGCTTCACTGCAGGTAATATCGCCGAGTTTGTTTTCTATATAAATATGCTCACCTGGCCGGTGGCTTCTTTGGGCTGGTGTGTGTCGTTGATACAACGCGCTGAGGCTTCTCAAAAACGTATTAATAATTTCCTGCAAGACAAAAATGAAATTATCAATCAGCCAACTACCACTTTAGAAACTATCGAACACATAAGCTTTAACCATGTAACTTTTGTGTATCCAGACACCGGCATACAAGCGCTTACCGATATTAACTTCGATATAAAGAAAGGTGAAAAAATTGCCATTGTTGGAAAAACCGGCAGCGGGAAATCCACCATTGCAGAATTATTATTGCGCACCTACGATGTAGAAAAAGGCTCTGTAACAATCAACGGAAGCAATATCCAACAAATTGATTTGGCGAAGTACCGCAATAGTATAGGCTACACACCGCAGGATGTTTTTCTGTTTTCGGATACCGTGAAAAATAATATTTTGTTTGGAAATGAAATTGAGAGTGAGAGTGAGAGTGAGAGTGAGAGTGAGAGAGTAAAAAAATACGCTACCATTGCGCATGTACACAATGACATTATGCAGTTGCCTAAAAAATACGAAACCATTGTTGGCGAACGCGGCGTGATGTTATCCGGCGGACAAAAACAGCGTATCTCTATTGCGCGTTCGTTGATTAAAGAACCGGAGTTGGTATTGCTGGACGATTGCCTGTCTGCGGTAGATGCTAAAACGGAAAAAACCATACTCGATAATTTGTATGCCACCTTGCACGATAAAACCGTCATCTTTATTACACATCGAATTTTTGCCATCATGAACTTTGATAAGATTTTATTGTTAGAAGATGGTAAAATTGCAGAACAGGGAAACCATGCGGAATTAATGGACATGCGAGGTCTTTATCATGATTTATATCAATT
>DAOORG010000291.1:0-3474 GCA_035389165.1 Chitinophagales bacterium | reverse complement strand
ATTTGAAAAATTGCCATCGTACTGCAAAAGGAAGACACCTTTAAATTTATTTTTCGCACTCCATTCTGCTTTTTCTGCAAATAATTTTTGTTGTTCCTGTTCTCTCTTTTTATCTTCTTCTGCTGCTTTTAGCATTGCCAGTTTGCTTTCAAATGAGTAGTAGTCGCCGAAATTGCCTTCTGTTGCAGGTATGCAGAAATATAAACCGTCTGCCACATCAAATTTAACACCTTCAGGTAGCCAACTGTTATAGGCAGTTGGTAAATAGATGATGTAATAGATTTCATTATCTGCACTATAAATTTGTGCTACAAAATAAGCTTCGTAAGGTTTGTCTTTTTGATTTTGTTCAATAATAGTTTTAATTTTTGCCGGTGTATTAAGATGTGTTGGCTTGTATTTCATATCACATAATGCAAATAACTTATCAATTTCTGCTTCGGTAAGTTTGTATTTGCTCATTACTTTCTGTTTCTCTGCATCCGTTACTTCTACCATTTTGGATTTAAATTCCTTTTTAGGATGGTGCAGATAAATTCTTTCTGATGCAACTCTGAATCGCTCATTTGCAAAACCAATTGAAATGTCATCAAAATATTTACCCTCTTTCCAGATACCTTTTTTTTGGGTGCCATCTGCAAACGTAAGTACACCATTGCCATCTTTTTTTCCATTTACATAATTGCCTTCAAAACTATTTCCATTGCTAAATTTTTCTTTGCCAAATCCATGAAAAACATAAGCATAGTTATTGAATATGCTGCTTAATTTTTTGACTTGTCCTTCATAAAATACAAATCCATCTTCTGTAGTAAATTTTGCATTGCCGATAATATTTCCATCTTTGCAATTGCCTTTAATAGTATAACCATTGATGCTTTCAATGATGCATTCACCATTGTCGCAGACAGAAGAAATACAAACAAACTCTAGCGTTTTTGAATTTACTTTATCTGCTGTAACGGTAAGCATACTATTGTTTCTCAAGATTTTAAAGGTGTTATTGGTAAATGCACTTTCTTTAAAAATTTTTGCTGCTTCAGGTCTTGATTTGTATCTGATGTTTTGTCCATTGTATTCTGTAATAATATCATTGATTCTAAAACCGGCTTTTTCTGCAGGACTTGATTTTATTACTTTCAGAACGACTATCGAATCAGCACCTTTTGCGCCAAATATAAATCCGAATGAATAATTCTCATTATTTAAAGAAACAGTGGGTTTGTAATAGTCAGCAGATAATGGTGTGGTAGAAACGGATTCTTTTCTGGTTATCTGAAAAAAGCCTTTTCCGTTTTCCGCTAATTTATCAGCCGGTAAATGCGTGTTTAAATCGTTGGGCACATACAATAAATATAAAATATCATCTGCTCTGTCATATTTAAAATCACCGTTTTTAAATCCATTCAGTTCGCAAACTTTATACATGATATAAGCCACGTCTGTATTTTTTTTATTTTTAGGGTGATTCTCAGAACGTGTACCGGCAATTATTTTTTGAGCTTCTTCTGTGTTTATATTCAAAGCTTTTGCTATAACTTTTAGTTGTTTATTATCTAATAAATCCCAACCATTGGATGAATAGTTGTTAAAATTTTCGATGTTTTTTACGTAGTATTTGGTTTTATCTTTTATTTCCTGAGAAAAGAGCATATTACCAATAACCAAAAATAAAAGCAGTAATCTTAGTCGTATCATCTTTATATAGTTGATATAAAAATAGCCTATTTTCTGATGTGGAAAATACCATAAAACACGTATATCAAAAAAAATGCCAACCTGGAGGCTGGCATTTAATTCATCTGAAGCAGGTTTTTTAGCTTTGCAATTTTTCCCAATCTTGCATCAGTTTTTCCAATGCTTTTTTTTCTGTTCCTAATTGCAATACGATTTGTTCATCATATTTGCCGTCTTCGGAAAGTGCTTCTATTTTTTCTTCCAGTTTTTTTATATCAAATTCTTTGATACCAATTTCTTCTTCCAGTTTTGAAATTTGATTTTTGATGCGTTTTGCTTCTTTGTCATCCACTTTATTGGCTGGTGCGGCAACTTCTTTTTTCTGTTGATTATTGGCAGTAGCCTGCGGACTCAACTCTACTTCACGGAAATTAGCCACACGACGTTCTTCAAAGAAAGCTTCCACATCACCAACATGTTCCTGAACCACACCGTCTTTAAATTCAAATGTTTTTTCTGTCAAACCTACTAAGAAATCTCGGTCGTGCGATACCACAATCACCGTTCCAGGATATTTGGAAATGGCATCTTTCAAGACGTCTTTAGCGCGTAAGTCTAAGTGATTGGTCGGCTCATCGAGAATCAACACATTGCTTGGATTCAGGAGCAGATGTGCTAAACAAACACGAGCACGTTCACCACCACTTAATACAGATATTTTTTTCGTGGCATCATCGCCGCTAAACATGAATGCACCTAAAATATTACGTACCTGTGCACGCATATCATTTGGAGCTGTATCTTCCATATATTGTAAAATAGTCAACTCTTTAGGTAAATGTTCTGCATGGTGCTGCGCAAAGAAAGCGATGTTTACGTTGTGTCCTATTTCTAAGTTTCCTGAATTATAATCCAACTCTTTAGCAATAATTTTTGCCATCGTGGTTTTTCCCATTCCGTTTTTTCCAATGAAAGCAACTTTATCGCCGCGTTCAATTTCTAAATTAACATCATGGAAAACAGGTTTTTCGCCATAGCTTTTCGCCAGATTTTTTGCCGTCACCACTACCTTACCGCTTTGTTGTCCCATTGGAAACTGGAAACGCATGGAACGAACATCATCTTGTTCCACTTCCACAATATCCATTCTGTCCAGCTTTTTTACTAAACTCTGCGCCATACTGGCTTTACTTGCTTTTGCCTTAAAACGTTCGATATTACGTTCAATTTGTTTAATCTGATCTTGTTGGTTTTTAAATGTCTGTAGCTGCTTCTCGCGTCGCTCTTCTTTTAAAATAAGATACTTTGAGTAATTGGCTTTATACTCATACATTTTTCCTAATTCCAGTTCTATTGTTTTATTACAAACATTATCCAGGAAGGTTTTATCATGTGATACCAGAACAATAGCACCTTCATATTTTTGAAAGAACTCTTCCAGCCAAATGATAGATTCTATATCTAAGTGATTCGTTGGCTCATCGAGCATTAGCAAATCCGGATTCTGTAATAATAATTTAGATAATTCTAAACGCATGGCCCAGCCACCAGAAAAAGTTGAAGGAGATTTTTCAAAATCTTCGCGCTGATAACCTAAACCCAGTAAAACTAATTCTGTTTTTTTGTCTTTGTCATCTATATCTAAATGCACGAGTCGGTCATTCAAATCACAAAAAAGCTGAGAAAGATTCATGTAGTCATCTGTATCATAATCGGTACGCGTTTCCAGCTGATGTTGAACTTTATCCAATTCTTCCTGAAGTACATTAATTTCTTTGAAAGCAGTTTGTGCTTCCA
>DAOORG010000290.1:0-3498 GCA_035389165.1 Chitinophagales bacterium | reverse complement strand
GATGGAACCTCAGGAAAATGATAATAGTAATGAAAATACAGCATCAGGCACGATGACGCCTAAGCCAGTTAAGTCTACCTCAAAATTTGATTTTGTTGCCGGAGAAAAAGTGTTGTATTTCGATAATTTCGAAAGATTAGAAATCGGCGACTTTCCGGCTGAATTTAATACAAACGCAAGTGGCGAAATTGTAAGTCTGGATGATAAAACCGGCAAATGGCTGAATATGACCAAAAACGGAGCATTTGTTCCGGATAACATCAAACAATTACCTGAAAATTTCACATTAGAATTTGAGGTTGGAATTAATTCAGATCCGACAAATAACTATCCGGGTTTTGGGTTAACGTTTTCAACAGAACCGGATGAACTAATGAAAGAGCGTTTCTTTTCCGGTGGTACGTCAATAGTGTATTTTCATCCAAGCGCCGCACAATTAAACGTTCAGGTGGTGCCTTCAGCAGGAAGCGAAATCAGCAACGAAATAAAAATGCCGCAGTGGAATACAAGCGACAATAATTTCGCAAAAGTTTCTGTGTGGCGACAAAAAGGAAGATTAAGAGTGTACGTGAATGAAGATAAGTTAGTGGATATGCCGCGATTCTTCACAGAAAATAAAACCTATGATTTCGCTTTTTTCAGAAGCTTTTTTGATGAGTGTGAAGTTTACTTAACCAATATTCGTTATGCCGTTGCCGGTGAGGACAAAAGAAATAAACTCATCACGGAAGGCAAATTTGTTACCACAGGTATTACGTTCGATGTAAACAGCGATAATATCAAACCGGAAAGCGGAATTGTATTAAAAGACATTGCTGCAACACTACAGGAAAATCCAAAAGTACGTGTTAAAATTATTGGACATACAGACAGCGACGGCAGCGATGCGGCTAATTTATTACTGTCTCAAAAAAGAGCAGCAGCTGTAAAATTAGCATTGGTGAATTTTTATGGCATTGATGCTTCCAGAATGGAAACTATAGGAAAAGGCGAAAGCGAGCCATTAAATAAAAATATAAATGCTGAAGAAAAAGCACAAAACAGAAGAGTAGAATTTATAAAACTATAATTGATTAAAAATATACAAACATGAAAAAAATAATTTTAATACTATTGGTATTCTTATCGGTAAAAGTATTCGCACAGTCATCAACAGATGGTATCTATAATACAACTTTCGGAACAATATCACTGACATTTGAAACAGGTTATGAATATCCAAATGCCTGTATTGTTTATGGTGATTATAAAGATAATGGGACTTTAACAGGTTCAACACAAAACAATGCTGTAGAGCTGCAAGGTAATTTCCATAACGGTGCTGCCGAAGGTAAGTTTATATTTCTTTGTCCTGGAAATAAGACAAGTTTTTTTGATCAAGGTATAACTAGTTTTAATGGATTTTGGGGCTATAGTACGGATAATAAGTATTCAGATAATCCAAATTATAAATGGAATGTACTTTCAAAAATCAGTGGACGAGAAACCATAAAAAACAGCACCAATGTTTGGAGTGGAAAATGGAATACTACAGATGGCAATCTCATTTTGCAACAAGTTGGAAATAAAGTGACTGGCACCTACAAAGGCATCGGAACTATTGATGCGGTTTACAGTAAACAAACCAGAAAACTAAAAGGAAAATTCAAAAATACTTCAACACAGCAAACCGGATTTTTTGAATTTATTTTTAATGGAAATTCTTTTACAGGTAAATGGGGTTGGACTGCTGCAATGGCAGATGGTGAATGGAACGGAACTAAACATGTAAAAAATAACAAAGAGCTGCCAAAGCTTAGTAGCAACACTACGGCACCTCAAACTAGCAATACTGCAAATACAAATAACACTACCAATAATATTACAACAGCAGTCAATACAAAAACAACTGATTTTGAATTTCAGTTTAATTATTTGGTTGAAAATAGTTACTACTTTCTCTCAAAAGATCTATATGGTATTGGTTGGTGTAGATTATACGTTCAAAGTAAAATTACTAATAAATTGGAGCTTGTAAATCCTCATTTATTTAATTATAAAGATAAATACGGTAGAATATTTGAGATTCCAAGAAGTAAGACAATAGAAGTTGATGGCGGTGAAGTAGTATCATTAATGGATAACTCTATAACGTTTAAAATTAATCCTTCTGAATATGGTTACAATACTATTCAGGAAATGTATGACTTTGCTTATTTCGATGTGGGTTTTGAAATTAAATTAAAAGGAATAACAAGTGATGATATGATAGGTAAAAAATTCGTAAAAGTTTCTATTGATAATGCAACAATAGACATCGTAACAGAAGAGCAGTTAAATAAAATTAATACAATAAAACCTACTCAATCACCAGGCTATCTCTCATTTGCAAAAGATGATTACAATTTTGGTGTTTATTACAGTCTAAAAACAATCAACTAAAAACTATAAAACTATGAAAAACTTATTATTAATACTTGTTACTTTCTTTATGTTTGCAGCGTGCAACATCAGAGAAAAGGCTGCAGATGCTGCAACTAAAGGTGTCGAGCAATTGATAGAATCGAAAACAGGTACGGAAGTTGATTTACCGAATACGGATGCGATGGAAAATAATGCCGGATTTGTAACCTACCAATCGGAGCGAAAAACCTACTTAACCGGAAATGAAAAATTCCAGGCAACAGCTTTGTTTCAAAAAGATAAAGATGGTTTGGCAATTGCCTTGCAATTAGTAGGTGAAGATGGAAAATCATTTTTAGCAACCATACACCATATTCCGGAAAATTTTTCTTTGCCACTAAAAGCAAAATTTGGAGTAAGCAACCAATACGATGGTGCCAATCCGGTGGCCACTATAATGTTTATGGATATTAACGAAAATGGCGTGCAATCAACAGAAATGCCGTTTGATGGTGAAATGAAAATAACACAACTTTCCGAATCACAAATTACTTTTGAAATTGACGCAAAAGGAAGCGATGCAACAGATGCCAGTTCTCCAAGTAATTGGAAAAAAATTACAGGCAACGGAAAGCTTGTACAACCGATTATTGTAAGCCAGGGTATTGATAAAAATAACGTTTTAAAATAAATGAAAATGAAAAAAATAATTTTAGCATGTGTAACACTTTTATTGTTGGCCACTTCGTGCGATGGTAATAAAAACGAACAAAAAGAAACATTAGAAACAGACTTGAAAAATGTTATCAATGAGCACGCAAAAGTTGCAGATGACTTTATAGGAAAACTCGATGAACTGTTAACTTTAGAAATGGCTGCTGCTGCCAGTGGCTATCCTGCAGCTGAAGCGAAGAAAAGACCGGATTCTGAAGCAGAAAAAAAGATAAATAAAATTTCCATTTCATACACTTGGCAAAAAACCAATCGTACGAAAGTAGTGAAAGTAATGGGTAGAAAGATAGACGCGCCAAGACCAGATGTTGTTGAACTCAGTTGGGTGAAAAATACTACATTAGAAGGTTTTAAAAAAGAAAACCATAATCCAACGGCAGATGA
>DAOORG010000289.1:0-3506 GCA_035389165.1 Chitinophagales bacterium | reverse complement strand
TTCTACCACATTTATCTGTAA
The DNA here is from genome assembly GCA_035389165.1 of Chitinophagales bacterium. Lineage (GTDB taxonomy): Bacteria > Bacteroidota > Bacteroidia > Chitinophagales > JADIYW01 > JADJSS01. Next base: position 3,485 of record DAOORG010000289.1, on the reverse strand, counting down.
AAGTCCATGTGTTAGTATAAGTTCCAATTGTTGGGCAAATATCAGAGACAAAAGAACCGGATAATTTATTTAGCGTAAAATTACATTTATCTGTTAACGGAAAAAGTGCCTGTGCTACAGCTAGTGCCTGTGCGTCATTACAATTTACAACTCTATTTAATGCGCCAGCTGCTGTTGCCCAATTTGCTGGAGTTGGTGGATTTATTGAAGTTGAATTAGATTTATCATTACCCAAACCACATCCGGTAATTCCATTTGAGCTTAATGTTGTTTGAGTTGCAGGATTTTGAGTTCCTGTATAGGTTGCCAACAACTGAGCACTGGTACTTGACAAACAAGCTGTTTCTAAAAAATAGCACTGATTCTTTACTATTGTTTTATATGAGATATTTATCGGTGGATCATTTATATCAGCAAGACCATTCTGTATATAAAATGACAACACTCTGGTTCCTGCATTATAAGAATAAGTTACACCCACAGGCAATGGTGAGACAGGTTCCACTAACTCTACTTCCGGCGGAAGTGTTCTGGTAATTACTATATTTTTAGCATCGTCATTTCCATTATTTTTGACTGTGAATGTATAGTAAATAGTATCACCAGGATTAACATTAGATGGTGAAGAAATTTGCAAAAGTGGTGACAAATCTGGTGCCCATACATCTGTAGAAAAACCAATCATATAAAGACCGTATGTTTCTTGATTAGAAGTAAGGCGAAAAACTGCAGAAGTCTGGTTATTATTTATAATTGTGTTACTTGGATTGTTTAGTGTAAAATATCCAATATCATAACCAAGTGTATTTGTACTTGCCGGATTTCTATCTAAAAAGTCTGAATTCTCAACAGTAACTCTACTGTTAAAGAAATTAGTAGTTGGTCGAGTGGTGCCGGTTGTTAAATTAACAAAGCTATTGGCTACATTTCTAATCTGAAACTGATCACCTGACAAATCGCGATCGCCTTCCAAAGAACCAAACATAATTTTAGTTTGGATAGCACCAACAGGCGGTGTTTGAAATCCCGAAATAGTTATATTATAATTGTTTTGAGATGAAGTAACATTTGCATAACCATCAAATACTGAAATAAATTTTGCAGGTAATACAGAATTTCCTTGCTGATCTATTTCTGTTCCTTCATAAATAAAAATTATTTGCCAACCACCTGATGTACCGACATTACCACCTGTATGGTCTGGATTTAGTGAACCTTTTTTAGTTCTTACATTTGCAACCTGATATTTTCCATATGGACTTCCTAAAGCCTGTACAATAGATGTAATATCTTTGAAACATACATATGGATCGTTTACAAAATGATTCGTTCGTCCTCTGAAAATAGTATTATCTGCGGTGATTGTAGTATATGTTGCCGAACCAGGTAGCATCAATTTTACATCGTTGTAATTCCAAACCGGCTCATTTGCTACATTGGGTTCTTCATAATCTGCTGCTGCCCAATATAAATATGCTTTCTTGATGGCAATACAATTGGTGCCAGCTATTGGACCCGTTAAATTTGCGCTACTGGAATTAAAAGTAGTATTATCAGCATCTATGTCAACAAAAACTGTGACTAAATTATGATTACCATCTGTTCCTGTATAATTTCCTGTTGCTGTCGTTGACAACATATTATTTCCAATAGTCAGAAAATCTCCATAAACACCGTCGGAAAATCTAGGTGAGAAAGGCACCTGAAGTTGCGCTAAGGCAACAGTATGCATCTGAAAGATTGCGACAAGCAACAATCCTGCTTTTATTATTCTATTCGTATTTATCATAAAAATCAAATTAAACGTTCATTTAATATCATCGTTATTATCTAAAATCTTTTGTATCCGGAATAAATGACTCAATTAATAAGCTATCAGAAACGATTGTTTTATTTATACCAATTGCTTTTACTTCAGTACAATTCCACGTATTTAATTTATCTGGCAGATTATTAATTAGTTTCACATAAAACAAAGCAGAACCGTTTGCTTCAATTTTAATATTATTAATAACATCAGAAATTTCTCTGTTTGAATTGTCCTGATAAACCAGATGTTCAAATAATATTGTTGGTCTATTTAAACACACAACATTTTCAGCTACTATTTTAATTTCAATGGGTACATTTGAATTATTATTAACCTGCAGTAGATAAACATGTTCCTTATTGCTTAGCGGCAATTCACTGTTTTTCACAATCAATAATTCAATATTTTTTTTTGATTCAGTATTACTTTCAAAATAAGCTGACTGAGCAAAAGAGCTTAAAGTAACAAGCTGCAACAAAAGAGCAATAGCAACTACATAATTTTTCATACAATAATTTTTATGGTTTAGTTAATAGAAACAATTGTTTCAATCACACATTATTGGGTTAATAAGTTTCAGGATTTAGGGAATACATATCCGTTCTGCAATTCAAATAAATAGCTTATTCGAATGGACCGATAAATGAAAAAAGTGAGTATAACATGCCTTATAAAGCAGTCATACTAAATTAAATGTTGGGAAAGAAAATCCGGATGATTAATCGGCTATATTATGGTTTTAAAAACCAAATAGTCAATATTAATCACGCCGGAAATAAGTACAAAGAATAATGGCATTTTTCATAGTCTGTTTTTTTTATGGTTACGGTTGATATGTTATGGCGCATACAACCTTTAAAAATCAAGTAATAACACAATTCAACAATTGCAATTCAAGATAAAAATGTGAGGGTGAATATACTTCCGAACCTGAAGGTCGAAATTTTGATTTAAATCAAAATGTTAGACAATATTATATCTATTTATTGAAAAATGCAAATAAAAATATTGCGAAAATAAAATCCAAATGAAATAAACTGAAAAAATACTTATATTTTGGTATTAAATTTAGTATAAAAGTTACCGTTTATTCGTATCTAATACCTTCTTTAAGCTATTACGAATGAACTAATTACTAAAAAAAGCAAATTGGACTTAAATTTGATATTACTTGTATGACAATATTTGTATTAATTTTTCCGATTGTTTAATAATCATCGCAAATGAATAAAATTATACTTCTTACATGGATGCTATTTAGCCTTGTTTTAGATTTAAAGGCTGAAGATAAAAATCTGCTGTTTCCAACTTTTAAATTATTAAAAATGGATAGCAGCACATATCTAACGAATCAGGATATTGCTGATAATAAAAATACTATTTTCATCAACTTCAGTCCTACCTGCGACCATTGCGAGCGCACCATTAAGAGCATTCTCGATAATATTACAAAATTCAGTGAAACACAGTTTATACTCACCTCTTTTGAATCATTCAGTTCTATCCGAAAATTTTATTTTGATTATAGTTTACACACGTATAGTTCTGTTTACATCGTCCAGGAAAGCGATTATTCGTTGACAAAACAAATTCAATATTCAAGTTTTCCATGCCTGATTATTTTTGACAAACAACAGAAATTTATAAAAAAGATTGATGAAGAAAGCAATGCAAA
>DAOORG010000288.1:0-3529 GCA_035389165.1 Chitinophagales bacterium | reverse complement strand
ATCAGAGGCTTAGTGGAAGAAATTTCCCTGCATCCAAAGCATTTAGTGCAGCCTTTATTTTTAGTGGATGGCAAAAATAAAAAGAATGCGATAAAATCATTGCCGGATATTTTTCAACTTAGTATTGACCATGCGCTAAAAGAAATAGAAGCCTGCATGCATGTTGGCGTAAACAGTTTTATTTTATTTCCAGCCGTGGAAGATGCGTTGAAAAACAAGACGGCTACCTACAGTTATTCGCAGAAGAATTTCTACCTGAAAGCAATTAAAGAATTTAAAAAGAAATTTCCGGAATGCTGTTTAATTAGTGATGTGGCCATGGATCCTTACTCATCCGATGGCCACGATGGTTATGTTGAAAACGGCAAAATTCTCAACGACAAAACACTGCCGATTCTGGCTAAGATGTCGCTGGCACAGGCAGAAGCAGGCATTGACATATTAGGACCCAGCGATATGATGGACGGTCGCGTTGGTTATATTCGCGAAACGTTGGATGGAAAAGGGTATACGGATACTTCTATCATGTCGTACTCTGCAAAATATGCCAGTGCATTTTATGGTCCTTTCAGAGATGCGTTAGAATCGGCTCCAAAATCCGGTGATAAAAAAACCTATCAGATGAATCCTGCCAACAAGCGCGAAGCTTTGGTGGAAGCAGAACTGGATTATGCCGAAGGCGCTGATTTTTTAATGGTAAAACCGGCAACGGTTTATCTGGATATTATTCATGAGCTGAAACAGAATTTTCCAATTCCAATTGCAGCGTATCATGTAAGTGGTGAGTATGCCATGTTGCAGGCTGCCGCTAAAAACGGCTGGATAGATTATGCCAAATGTCTGGAAGAAACTTTATTGAGCATTCATCGTGCGGGTGCAGATGTGGTCATTTCTTACGGTTCAAAAGATTATGCAAACAACATAAAAAAAGGGAAAGTTTAAACTTTCCCTTTTTTATTTATCTGTTTGATTGACTATTATTCTGTCAACATATCTGTAGCACGTTTTGGTTTTTCTTCCGCCTGGCTTTTTCCAAATGTATAAGAATAACCTACACCGATTACCAATTTAGAAGGTGTTATTTTTATTTTACCCGGTTCAGGGAAGAATGAAGGTTCTTCGTTTCTGAAAGATTTGATTAAACCGTAATCGTAGTTGATATCAAAAGTTACACAACTTTTCAATTTTTTGTCTACATATACCTGTATACCTGCACCTAAACGTACACCGGCATCAATATTGTTATATACTTCTTTATAGTCAGATTTTACAAAACCACTGTTTGGCTGATCGCTTCCGTTGAGTGTAATGACACTTTTATCTTTTCCGCTAATGTTATAGCCAAAATAACCACCCACATTACCAAAAATTCTTAATCTTTCATTTCCCCAGCCTACCATTGCCGTTAATGGAATTGTAATCTGATTTTCTTTATGAACGATTTTAAAGGAGTTTACACCTTGAATTCTATTAAATGAACTTCCGGTCATATTAAATTCACCGGCAAGGTTAATTCCGATAAACTTATTAAACCAAATTCTTGCCTGAACGCCGGCATGAACGCCTACTTGATAACCTACTGTTCCACCTGCAGTTGCTAATTTAGGATTATTGATTCCGTTATTCCATCTTCCCATTCCCGGTCCTACTTTAATGCCTATTCCTGCCTGGATTTTAGCTTCAGACTCCTTTACAATTGCCCCTAATAGCAATAAAATAAGTAATAATTTTTTCATTGTTGGTTGTTTTTGGTTAATTTGAATGTATGCGATTTCTGAAAATCGACGTTAAATTACATAAATCATTTTAATTTTTGTAATTTTGAAACTATTATTTAACCCAAAAAACACAAAGCATGCAACTTTGGAACAGGGTGGATAAGCGTATTTTAGAGGAACACCTACTCGCCAGCAGCGAAAAACGCACCACTATCTCATTTTACAAATACCACCAAATCAGCCAACCGGAAGACTGGCGAAATGAACTTTATTTATCTTTAGATAAGCTGGGTGTTTTAGGTCGGATTTATGTGGCGAAGGAAGGTATCAATGCACAAATATCTGTTCCGGATGAAAACAAAGACGCACTCATCGCTTACCTATATTCTTACTCATTTTTAAATGGCATTCGAATCAACTATGCGATTGACGACGATGGAAAATCGTTCTCCAAATTAAAGATTTTGGTTAGAAATAAGATTGTTGCAGACGGATTGAATGACGAAACCTTTGATTCCAGCGACTGTGGCGTGCATTTAAATGCGGATGAATTTAACGAACTGACAGACAAAGCTGACACAATATTGGTGGACATGCGCAATCATTACGAAAGTGAAATTGGTCACTTCGAAAATGCCATAACACCGGACGTGGACACTTTCAGAGAACAGCTTCCTTTAGTAGTGGATATGCTACAGGAAAATAAAGACAAAAATGTGGTGATGTATTGCACCGGTGGCATTCGCTGTGAAAAAGCAAGCGCCTGGCTGAAGCACAATGGTTTCAAAAATGTGTATCAGTTAAACGGTGGAATTATTGAATATGCCAGACAAGTGGAAGCGAAAGGACTTAAAAATAAATTTAAAGGCAAGAATTTTGTGTTTGACAGAAGGCTGGGTGAAAAAATTTCTCACGAAGTCATTGCACAGTGTCATCAATGTGGTACAACTGCCGATACGCATACGAATTGCAAAAATGAAGGCTGTCATTTGTTGTTTATTCAATGCGAAGCTTGTGCTGCTAAATATAACGGTTGTTGCTGTGAAGAATGTATGAAAATCTCGCTGCTGCCGGAAGAAGAACAAAGAGCTTTGCGCAAAGGCATCAATCCCGGAAGAAAGGTGTTTAAGAAAGGACGCGGCGAGCAACTGGTGTTTAAGAAATCTGGTAATGAAATGAAATCATCTTCACTTTAAGTTGTTGTCCGGAATGAAAAATTGCTTCTTTCTTTTATTGATATCGTTTACCATTTCCACTGTTGCACAATCTTCCTTTGGCAAAGGAAAAGATACGGCTCCGGTGATTTATTCGGCAGCAGATTTTGAAAAAGGCATGTTTGCCAGCTTTGAAGATTTCCTGAATGGTCGTCCTTTTTTGCAAGGTTGGAAGTTTGATTCTGTGGTGCTGCATATCCGCGATGCGGTCTACTGTAAATCGGATATTAGCTGGAGAAACAGCAGCTATGACGATAAAGATCCGTTTTACCCGTGCAATCATTCTGAAGAAAAATTAAAGAAGACATTTATTGAAGTGGAGAAAATGAATTTAGATACTGTCTGGGGTTTTAATGATGGTTTTTATATCTATTGCAAGATTGCAGGAAATTTCTATCCGATTGTAAATATTGGCAATTATTCTATCGTAAACTTTTACAAGAGTTATAAACCTAATATTGTCACCTATCCTGATTATGAAAAGATAGACAATCAGTTAAATGCACCTTATCTGGATGCGCAGGATTATGCCAGAAAAGAATTTGCCAAAGACATTAATTATCCGAGCACAAGTTTTTATGGTTCTAAATCAAAGCA
>DAOORG010000287.1:0-3531 GCA_035389165.1 Chitinophagales bacterium | reverse complement strand
ACGTTTTGTTTTTCTACAAGAAAGTAATTCTTGAATTATCAAATGTTTTTCTTCGACTGAAAAATAATCTCTTGATTTTTGAATGATTTTTTTGTCCATTTTTACACTTTTTTGTATAAACCTATTTCAAGACAAGACATCGGTGCTATTGAGTTGAGCATTTTCATTTAGTACTTTTGTGATGTAAATTTTTTCTCAGTTTTGCCTAATAGAAACTTTTCAAATGGGAGAAAATAGAATGATTTTTTCAATCTCCAATTTCCGATCCATCTTAAAAATCGAGATGCTGTTTTTTGTTGATTCTTTCCAAACACCAGAGAATTATAGTATGAAAAAGACATTATTTCTCTCGCTGAATTTTTACTTACCCATGGCCCTAATTTCCCATACATATCATATTCCGCCCATTCAACTGTCGTCGTTGGAATTTTAAAACCCATTTCGGATATTTTATTGAGTATCACAGATCCTGGAAATGGTTTATAGTAAAACAACCAGACTGTAAATTTAGGACTCATTTCTTTGAGCTCAAGTATTAATTTAAAGGTAGCACGTACATCCTCTATTTCTTCGCCCGGAAAACCTACAATAAAAGTTAAATCTGCTGCTATATCTAAACTTTTACATTTTTTAGTTGTGAAATATATTTCTTCAAGTTTAGTATCCTTTTGTAACCAATCTAAGATTTTTTGTGAACCTGATTCTATCCCTATTCCGCATGATTCTAAACCAGATTTTTTAGCTAACAACCATGCTTCTTCAGATAATCTTTTTCCCTGATCTGCTCTCATCGTAGCTTTCCACGTGATATTGACATTGTTTTCAATAATATATTGTGCGAATTCTTTCACTCTTTTTTCATGAGTAAAAAATGTTTCATCCATGAAATTAACTTTAGTAAAATTGTATTTTTCTTGATAGTATTTAATTTGTTTTCCTAGGTTTTTACCTGGTAATGCAGAATATTTCCGATTGAAGACAAATGGATCAGCACAAAATGTGCATCTAAAGAAACACCCGATGGAGGATACGAACTCGAAAGATCTTTCTCCTTTTAATTCAAAATGTTTATTTATATCAATTAAATCGTAATTTACCATAGGTAATGCTTCCATTGAAACAAGAGAACGAGGTGGGGTTTTAATAATTTGACCGTTATGCCTATAAGTAATACCTTTAATTTCTTTAAGAGAAATATTATTATCAATATGATAAACCAATTCTTTAAAAGTTTCCTCTCCTTGTGCCTGAACAGTTATGTCAATATCTTCATGATTTTCCAATAGTTCTGTTAGAAACATAGACGTATGCCATCCGCCCCATATTACTGGTATATCAGATGAAATATCTTTTACCATTTTAGAAAAATTAAGTGCTTTTTTAATTGGTTTGCCAGTTAAGACAGTAATTCCTACACACAAAATATTTTTTGAATCCTTATTTATAATATTTTCATAGTTATTATTTAATGTACAGTCAATAATTACAACTTCATACTTACTTTGGTCTACTACGGATGCTATCGCTAATAAAGCCAATGGCATTGACGAGTCAGATATAGGATCAAATAAAATTATCTTTTTTCTATTCGGCATTTTATAACTAGATATGAATATAAATATACGTATTCTTATTGAAAGATAATATTGTTCATAAAAAGTTGTAGTTTTCAAACGCATCGACTCTTTCTTTGGAAAGAATGACGTTGGGCGCTTAGAACAAGGTTCTGCCAAATACTTTAATGATGTGGTGTTCGCAGATTTTTGCACCCGTTGATGATATACAAATCGTTTATTCATCTGAACAGAATATATCCTTAAAATTACAAAATAAAAAAAGACATTAATGGTCGCAGGATTTATTATATCTGCACAAATTCCAATCTCGTCTTTGTTGGTTTGTAACCGACAAACTGACAAGAAATAATCAGAAGACGATTTTTGAAATAAAAATGGCCGGTACAAAGGCCAGCCATTTCGTATAATTTTCTTGTTTTGGGAATGAAGAAATGCCTGTTTATTCCCAGGCATTATCATAAGCTATTCGTACAAAAGTGGATAAATTGCGGTAAGCACCCGGTATGGAATTAATCACCAGCACCAATTCCACGTTATTCGGAAACTTCATCACCAACGTTTGCAATCCTGCATCGCCGTTGTCCTGCACACCGCTGCTGTTAGAATCCCAACGCAAAGCACCATCTTTTCCATATGCACGTCCGGCATAGGTCATCGGAGAATCTTCATTGTCCCAGCCTAAAAACTTAGCATCCATTTCATTCTTTTGGTTTTGGTCCAGCAGTGTTGTTGTTTGTGCAATATATGCCATTGCCTTCGCTATATTAAATGTAGATAGATAATAGCCGCCACCACCAGAGGTTTCTGTCCAATTGCCGGTAGCCGTGCTGTTGATGGCTGCAGGAACAGCGTTAGACTCGCTATATGCCAGCGACGTAATCTTTGACGGATTGATAGAACAAATGGCATTACTGATTCCCATCGGTGTAAAAACATTGTCTTGCATGTATTCAATATATTTTGCAGACATCCAGCTTTCAAAATTGGATTGCGACAAATTGCCTTCCTGTGTAACGGCAGTTGCCTTATCATTCATAAAGGGTATGATAGCGCGGAAAATAGCAAAATTACTGTTCGCATAAACATCTGTTGGTTTCAATGGATTATCCAGTCCTCTATTGGCCGTTACTCTTAAAGAATCCCAGGAAGTATTGGATTGCGTTAAACCGGAACTGTGCGACAGTAATTCTTCAAAAGTCAGGTCTTTCACCGCCTGATTTGCATTCCAGTAAGCAGGCAAATAGGTACTAATTTTTGTTTTCAACGTGATGTCTCTCTCTTTGATTAACTGAAGCACGGCAATTCCGGTAAACATTTTTGTAACACTGGCAATATTTATTTCTGTTTGGGTGCTCATTGCAATTGCTGAACCACTGGATGCGTTGAAGGCTGCTACACCGGCAGATACGGAATCTGCCAGTAATCCGTTTTGATTAATGATAAAGGAATATCCGCGTGGCTGGGTTGCTGCCGAACTTCCAATTTGGCTAATCAGATTTTGCCTGAATTTTACCAGATTAAATACTTTAAAGTTGGAGTTGAGTCCTTTTTCTTTAGTGCATGATCCAAGACCTGCAACTATTATCAGCAAAAGCAAAAAGCTTTTAAAAGAATATTGTTTCATATACATAGCATTTTAGTAAGTAAATGTAAAACAGGATACTATAGACTGCTTACTTATTTAGTATTAGAGCGCAGCCGTTGAGTATTCGGTCAATTAGACATATTTTTAACCTGGCAAATAACGGAGTTGTCACCAGATAACTTAGTAAACAGGTTGGCGAATTCTTTACCAATAAAAAATAGAAATTAATTATTCATGATATCACAATCGAGTTCAATCGATAGTACTGCTAAAATATCAACTAATAAATAAGAAAACTAATGCGCAACTACTGAAAGCGGTTCATTTACTGAAGTAGTAAGATGTCCGTTCATTTTTTGGATTTTTCGT
>DAOORG010000286.1:0-3533 GCA_035389165.1 Chitinophagales bacterium | reverse complement strand
TTTCCTACTTTTGTAGACTAAAATTAGTTTATGGAATTCAGAGAAATTATTGCCGTAACCGGCATTGCAGGCTTGAAAAGAGTAGTGGCCAACAGAAATGACGGATTGATATTGAGCGAATTAGACGGCTCCAACAAAAAATTTTATTCCAATCGCCAGCATATGTTTTCTCCTTTAGAAAACATTGCAATTTACACAGATAACGATACAGTGCCTTTGCTGGATGTGCTTATTGAAATGAAAAATCAAAAATTAACCAATGCACCCGTTGATGCGAATGCAGCAAACGATGTGTTGAGAAATTATCTGGGAACGATATTGCCAAATTTTGACAGAGAACGTGTCAATGTATCTGACATTAAAAAGTTAATTAAATGGTATGCTATTCTGGAAGATTTAGATGTAATCAAAAAATCAGAAGCAACAGATGATGCGAAACCGGTTGTGAAAAAAGAAGCATCACATACTCCGAAAGCTCCGGCAAAAGATATGACGGTGCACCAGCAAAATGTGGCAAAACCGAGAATGACGAAAAATAAAGTTTAATTTTCAAGCTATAATTCCTTCAAGGTTTCCAAAACCTTGAAGGAATTTTTATTTATAAAGATGAATTTATGAAAACTGTTACCAGAAATAAACGAAACTACCTTTCCGAAGATTTAATTGTCAATACCTGGGAAGATGTGGCATCTTACTATGATGAACTGCAGCACCGCGCAATTGAAGATAAAGACGGTTTATTGAAATGGATGGCTGACAGAAGTGAAACGGATGCCGTGGTGGACGAGGAATACCGTTGGCGTTATATTCGTCAAACCTGCGATACGGAAGACGAAGCACACGCCAAAGTCTATGAAAACTTCATCGCACACATCATGCCGAAATGGATGACGGTGACAAATGAATTAAATAAAAAACTGGCTGCTTCTCCTTTTGTAAATGAATTAGATCAGGAACGCTTTTTTGTCTATCTGAGAAATCTGCAATCGCAATTAAAACTTTTCAGAGAAGAAAATATTCCGTTGTCACAACAAATACAATTATTGTCGCAGGAATATGGTTCTATTATTGGTGCTATGACCATAGAACACGAAGGCAATGAATATACGTTGCCACAGGCTGGAGTTTTTCTTCAAAACCAGGACAGAGCATTGCGCAAAACGATTTACGAAAAAATCAGCAGTCGCCGTTTTCAGGATAGAGAAAAGCTGAATGATTTGTTTTCAGAGTTACTAAAAATCCGTCATCAGATAGCACAAAATGCTGGTTTTTCTACCTTCAGAGATTATATGTTTGCAGAAATGGGTCGCTTTGATTACGATGTAAAAGCCTGTGAACAATTTCATGAAGCAATAAAATCAGAAGTAATTCCGTTGGTTCAAAAAATTCATCAGAAAAGAAAACAACAACTCAACGTAGAAAACTTATATCCTTATGATTTAGAGGTAGACGCTGAAAATTTACCGGCACTAAAACCTTTTACCACGCAGGAAGAACTCATTGAGAAATCGGTGAAATGTCTGGATGAAGTAGATTCGTTTTTTGCGGAATGCATTTCCATTATGAACAATATGAACTACCTGGATTTGAATTCGCGCAAAGGCAAAGCACCTGGTGGTTATAACATGACCTTGCCGGAAATTGGTGTGCCGTTTATTTTTATGAATGCAGCAGGAACGCACCGCGATTTAGAAACTATGGTACACGAAGCCGGACATGCCGTGCATTCCTTTTTGATGCGCACGCTGCCGTATAATTTCGATCAGGAAATTTCTTCTGAAATGGCAGAACTGGCATCGATGAGTATGGAGCTCATGACTTTTGACGGACTCGATGCATTTTATAACGAAGCAGATAAAAAACGTGCGATAGAAACACATCTCGAAGGCATCATCACGATGCTGCCATGGATTGCACTGATTGATAAATTCCAGCACTGGATTTATACAAATCCAAACCACACGAATGAGGAACGCGAGAATAAATGGGAAGAATTGCATAAAGAATTAAGCAGTGACGTGATTGACTACAGTCCATATGCAGATTTCAGAAAAACCATGTGGCACAAACAACTCCATATTTTTGAAGTGCCGTTTTATTACATTGAATACGGAATTGCACAATTAGGTGCGATTGCGGTCTGGCGCAACTACAAGCTAAACAAACACAAAGCGGTAGAGGATTATAAAAACGCCTTGAAATTGGGCTATACAAAATCCATTCCTGAAATGTATAAAGCAGCAGGCATTGAATTTAATTTTACAGCAACTTATGTAAAAGAATTGATGGAATTTCTGAATAAGGAAATTGAAAATTAATTATTAAGATAAATTCGTCAACAACCATTCTTTACAGGATCTTTGCAGCTCTTGTATTTTATTTTTCTGATTTTTTTCCAACAGTATAAACGTGAAAAATCCTTTTACCGATTTGAATAATTGATACCAGTAATAGGCAAATAAACCTGTGCAGTACGCAAACACAACACCACCGATACCTGCACCAATTTTTTGCAAGTTGGTTTCTGATTCAAATTCAAAAAACTTAGGAAAGAAAATGAAATAAAAAACATACAGAAAAAGGAATAAAAACATACCAACCACCACACGAACAGTACTTTCAAAAACAGGATTTTTTACTTTCTTTCTTACAATAATTTTTGGCAAAAAAAATGGAATTGCATTTAAGAATAATCCTGTAAGAAATACCGGAAAACTAAGAAACAAAGCAACACTTAATAAAATCCAATTTGCAGCGTTTTTATTAAAAACGTTCAACGGAATTTGTAAATCTGATAATTTATTTTCTAATTGTGTCAACTCGTTTTTGAAAGCTAAAAATGTTTCTTTTTGTGTAGTATAATGATGCGCTAATTGTTTGGTGATATGTGCGCGCAGATCAAATAAATTTTCAACTTCAGTTTTATTTTTAAATCGTTGCGCCAATTCTTTACCTATCATTTCTTCAGCAACTATTTCCATTCCGTACAAATCAGCTTCTGTTTGAATAATCATACATTCAGCTAATTTTTCCTGTGTTTTATCTGTAATCAGCTGAATGCTTTCTTTACTGTTGATGTCTTGTAAATTCAAGTCCTGCAAGGTAAAAGAAGCACCAAAATTCATAATTAAATCAGCTCGAAACTTATTGTAAATATGGTAGTTTAAGCCAATTGGCTGAATGCGAAGTTTATTCAAATCTTGTTTTTCGTTGGCATAATCTATCGCAATATGTGCTGTTCCTTTTCTGAAATTGCGAATGGTTTTTTCCTGAATACATTTGCCTTCGCTGAAAATTAAAACAGGTCTTGCTTTGTCAAACAATTCAAACATTCTTCCAAACGTTTCCTGATTTTTTTCGAGATTATCATCGCACTCTTCTTTTCTATAAATTGGAATAATATGATATTGCCACAGCAGCCATTTCAGAAAATTATTGGCGAAAGCATCACCGCGCGCCAGAAAAAAAATACCTCTTTTTACATTTACAGCAATGGCAATCGGATCTATTACAGCATTCGTATGATTGGCAAC
>DAOORG010000285.1:0-3534 GCA_035389165.1 Chitinophagales bacterium | reverse complement strand
CTTCCTGCATGTAGTAAAATTCTTTACCTGTTAAGTGCGGTTTGTTAAATGGTATAAACATTATCAGCTGCTTTTTTATGCATACAATTTTCGTTGTTATTTTTTTATGATGTAAGCTTGTTGAATACCGAATCCGCCACCTGAATAATTTTTTTCAATATCGTAAAACAGTTCATTTATAGGATTGCTATATCCGGGATAATCTGACGGATTGGTAACCAATTCTCGTAGAAAACGGGAGCCGAGATAATAAACAGAGCTAAATTCATTACATTCAAATTCCAGATTTTTATCTGAAAGATACTTTTCCAGTCGGTCTTTTTTTATATATCTGTTAAAATCATGTTCAACTAATGGCGGCAATTGTTTCAAAGCTCGCATGGCATTTAATAAAACAAGAGGTTCGTAAAATGCTTCAGAAAAAACAACTGTTCCGCCAGGCTTTGCAACACGAATACATTCCTCAATCGCCCTTAATTGTTCTTTCCAATTTGGCAAATTAATAATTACCCGAGTTGTATACACTACATCAAAAGTGTCATCGTCAAATTTAATATTTAAGATATCTCCTACTTCAAAATCAAGCTTATCTTTTTCTGCAGATTCATTTTTAACTTTGTTGGCATATTTTATCATACTGGGTGCGTAGTCCACTCCGTATATCTTTGATGGCTTTCGATTCTCTAAATGACGAAGTGCAGCAAAGCCGTTTGCACAACCCATATCCAGAACTAAATCTCCTTCTTTAATATATTCACCAATTGTATTGATTTCAAGATCTATAGCAAAGTTGTCACCCCAGGATGCAGCATGAGAGGTGGTGTGGTTTATAGCTTGGTTTTCCCAAAATTCCTTGATAAAATTATCCATAATCTTTATTGTATGACTATTTTATTTTAAATTTTAGAAGTTATTTTTTCAATAATATAATAAGGCCTTTTTTTTACGGCATCAAATGTTTTGCTAATATACAATCCTAAAACTCCTAAAATAAAAATAATAAGTCCACCTAAGAACCAAATAGAGATAATAATGCTGGTATAGCCAGGGACAGAGATTTGATGATTTAAATACTTGTATAAATAAATAGCTCCAACCAAAAATGATATAAAAGATATTAGGATACCTGTTTTTATTACAACCATTATTGGTTTTTCGGAATTAACCAAAATAACATCAATTGCCAGTTTCACCATTTTGTCTAAGGTGTAGGTAGATTTTCCTTCATAACGCGGGTTGTGCTCTACATCTATGGATGTCTTTTTAAATCCTACCCAGTTTACCATGGTTGGGAAAAACCGGATATTGTCGCGCATGCTTATAACAGATTCAATAACATTTTTATGGTAAATGCCAAAATTTGAAATTGAATGATGTAATGGTTTTCCGGTAAGATAGCTCAGTGATTTCCAGAATACAACAGAATAAACTCTTTTTAAAAATGTATCTTTTCTGCCGATTCTGTTGGCTGTTACAATTTTGAATCCTTCTCTTGTTTTTTCCAGGAAACGTTCGATTTCCTTAGGGTTGTCTTGAAGGTCTCCATCCATGACAACTATCCACTCACCTTTAGCTTGTTCTATGCCACAGGAAATAGCATAATGCTGTCCAAAGTTTTTACTAAGTTTTACACCTTTTAAATTTGGAATACTTTCTGTAAGTTCTTCAATTTTATACCATGAATTATCCAAACTTCCATCATCTACGAGTATAATTTCATAGGTAATGTTTAGTTTATCACATGCTGTAACTATACTTTCTGCAAGCGCACCTATAGAATTTTCTGAGCGATATATGGTGGAGACAACAGATAAATACATATCAAACAAAAGTACAAAAAAAATACAATTGAACTTAACTATTTCATTTAAAGTGTTTTAGTAAAAAGGCTGTAAGTTGTACGAATCTTTAATTCCAAAATAAACAACCATTATTAAAATTTGGAATTAACAACACACTATATTTGTATCTTTATCAGTTTCACCAAAGAAATTTCTTATTATAGCTTTGTAATCATATGAACTTTTAGAAAAAATGTTTTTTTATCCAAAACAAATATACTTTTACGATCATCAACCGTTAATTTATCTAACAGACTTTTTACTGGTTCCTATTTTTATTTATTTTATTCATAGGTTATTAACTAATTATATTAAAAATAAGCCGGAACACTATAAAGAATATTTCATGAAAGCCTGGTATGTGCGCCTGATTGGTTGCTTATTAACAGCATTGATGTATGATTACTATTATAATGGCGGCGATACGATTACTTATTATCATTATGCACTTGGCGTAAATAAGCTTTTTTTTAGTGAACCTGGCGCAATACCAGGTTTAATGTTTAGTCCAAAAGGCTTTTATTCAACTCGTTTTCTTGCAGATTCATCGCTGTTTGTAGAACACGGACTTTTCTTTTTGGACGGAACAACAGCAATTGTTATTTGGTTAGCATCTTTATGTAATGTGATTTTTTTACGTTCATTTTTACTCAGCAGTATAACGTTCACTTTCTTCGCTTTTTACGGATGCTGGAAATTATTTTCCATGTTTTATGATATGTATCCTCATTTAAAAAAGCAAATGGCAATTGCCTGTTTATTCATTCCGTCCGTTTTTTTTTGGGGCACCGGTCTAATGAAGGAGCCATTATGCATCGGCGGGTTAGGTCTGTTAACATATAATGTGTACGGATTATTCTTTAAAAAGGGAAATAAAATAAAAAAACTGACATTAGCATTCGTAGGCGGGTTTATTGTGTTTGCCATTAAAATATACATAATTCTGGCGTTTCTTCCGGCGTTGGCCGTTTGGGTGTTTTCTAGATACAGATACACTATTAAGAGCCCATTTTTAAAAACAATTGCAACACCAATTTTTATTCTATTTGGAGCCGGGGCAGGCGTTTTAGTTTTGCAGACAATGGCAACTTATGCAGAGCGATATGCATTTGAAGAAATTATGAGAACGGCAAAAGATACACAAAACTGGCTGGCATATTCAAGTAAAGAGCAAAATGGATCATTTTACACACTTGGAGACATTGAATACACCACAATGGGATTGGTAAAGGTATTTCCAAAAGCAATTAATGTTGCATTATTCAGGCCATACATCTGGGAGATAAGAAAACCTATATTATTAGCCGCTGCAGCAGAAGGTATGGCAACATTGATATTAACCATTACATTATTATTTCGTGCAGGGTTTATTCGTTTCTTAAAATTAATCGCAGAAAACCCGGAAGTGCAATTTTGTTTGGTTTTTTCAGTAATATTTGCTTTTGCCGTCGGATTTACAAGTTTTAATTTCGGAGCATTAGCCAGATATAAAATTCCATTTATGCCTTTCTATTATATTGCGTTATTTATACTTGCAGATGCCCAAAAACAAGTTAAACCTTCACGGTGACAAAAAAATGACAACAATTCATTATATTTGCGACTCGTTTTTTAACTTGATTTATCTAAATTTAAAATAATAAAAGACTAAGATGAATATTGCCGTTGTTGGAACAGGATATGTAGGGTTAGT
>DAOORG010000284.1:0-3538 GCA_035389165.1 Chitinophagales bacterium | reverse complement strand
ACAGACGCTCCAAACCTTACAAGTTCATATGAAGCCATGCGTATTGCTTCATCTGTATATATGGCAGAATATGAAAAAACTAATGACGAGAAAGTCAAGCAAGAATTACAGCAAAAATGTATTTTTTATGCAGAGAAGGGAATTGAAGTTTATCCTAAAAACTATCTTTTACATCAATTTTTAGGTCAGTATTATTTTAAATTCAATAAACCTGATAAATCATTAAAACATTTACATATTTCGCTAAAAAATGACTCTTCAAAAACATCTTATTTTTATTTGGGCGATATTCATTATTCTATAAAAAATCTTGATTCAGCGTTGTACTACTACAAGGCAGCTTTAAAAAAGAATCCATCTTCACCTGTATTGATAAATAATATATCAACCGTCTATTTTGAAATGGGTGATAAAGAAAAATGCCTGCAATTTAATTACGATCTGCTTAAAAATGATTCATCTATTTTTGCAGCTTATGAAAATCTTGGTTACTATTATTTAGCTGAAAAAGATACAGCAAAAGCTGAAAGTTATTTTAAACAAGGTGAAAAATATGGTTTACCGCCTGTAAAGATTAGATATAATAATTAATTAAAAAAACCTCAACAAAAATGCTGAGGTTTTTAGTAATGCAAATAATTTTTTATTCTTTCACAAACTTAGATTGGTATTTATTACCATTTGAAGTATTTTGAAGGTTAATGATATACATACCTTTTGCATATTGTGCTGCATCTAAAATAATAGTATTTAATCCTGGATTAAATTCATAAGTAGCATTGAACATACTTTGACCTATTGCATTAAACACATCCAGATTTAATTTTTGATTAGTACCGGATTGATAGATAATATTCACTTTATCATTAGTTGGATTTGGATAAACACTTATGATTCCATCTGCAGGTGATGATATTTCGTTTACCTTAATAATTATGATTTCTGAATACGTAAAAGAACCATCTCTGTCAATCATTTTTAATCTGTAATAATTATTACCCAACACAGGATGATTATCATTCATTGTATAGTTCAAAGGAATACTACTGTTTCCGGCAGCTGGTCTTTCACCTAAATATTCAAAATTAACTGCGTCAATACTTTTTTCTACTTCAAATTTCAAAGAGTTTAATTCTGATGCTGTTGTCCAATTTAATACGTTTATGCTACCATCATTGTATCCTGTAAATATTGTCAGTTCAACCGGTAAAACTTGTGTTGGCACTAATACAGAAGGCAATACCACTATTTGTCCGCCAGATGCGCAATCGCCATCATTCTGATTAGAAATAATCTGAACGACATAAGATCTGCATTCCGGTAGTATCCATGTCTGAGCAACATTTGAAGCGGTAGAACCACCAGTTACATCTTCCCAAATAACGCAATTCAATAAAGTTGCTAATGGATTTCCATCACATGGTGTATTGTCTTCAAATATTGACATCGCAGTCTGAGTATTACAAAATGCACTACTACCTCCTACATCTGTAACAGAGAATACCATCGTTACCGTATCTAAACCGTTCACTCCACAATCTGTATTAAAAACAAAATAATTTCTTGAGTTATTACTTCCCGGCAAGCAATCATAATACAGTGGTGCAAGATTTGCGCCATCAACATCCATATTCCAGCACTGTGGTTGATTGTACACTAATGGCGAAGCTACTGCATTACAATTTGGTTTTGGCGGACAAACAGGCGACAGACACAAGCCAAAATTATTAGCTGCAGTTGCCGGATTAGTGCCCATAGTACCTGCAGAATTATTAACACTAATGTATAATGTTTCACCTGGTGAGGCAGCCACACTGAAATCAACATCACTTGTAAATCCACCTGTTCCACAACCTATCTGACTCATTGCTCCACTGCAAGTTGATGAAGGTCTGTAGACTGTTACATTCTGTGTATGGTTTAATAAGTTTTCATTCTGCTCATCTCCTTGTACACGTATACCATAGGCATCATTTGGCACTGTGATTTTAAACCAATAGTCACTGCAATTTGGTCCGTTACAAGGACTGCCTTGAGCACTTTGTGTGGCTCTGTCAATATTTGGAGAACCACCTGTAACGATATATTGTCCAGTATAAGATGAGGTATTAGAAGGACAAGGGCCCTGAACTACAGTTCTGATAAATTGAGTGATATCAATTGCACCACATGGCTCATCATTGGGCACTGTCGTGCCAGCAACAAATGAAGGATCTAAATCACTAACTGCTACGGTAAATGTACCTCTGTCTGTTACAGAAACATCACTTCCGTCTACTTGCAGGTAATATTTTCTTCCAGGAATTAAACAGGTTAAATCATGAGTAGTTGCTAGATTATTTCTAGGAATTGTAGTCGAACTATTGTTTGACAAACCTGCAAACTGATTCGCCGCGCCACACCCAATTGCAGGATTGCCGCTTGGAGCTTGTAATACATTTAAGTCAATATTTAAACCAGCACCCAGTACTCCTAATCCACCAAATGTAACACGTGCTGAACCTGACGGCGGAGCGATAAATGAATACCAAAGCGTTTCATCATATCCTGAAACGGTTGGATCCTGAGTTGCTGATGGTGAAATATTTGGTTCGTTTGGTTGTGTACCTGCACAAGTATTATCACCTGCCGCTGCCGCTCCACCCACTGTAATAGCAATTGCATTACATATATCATCGTTCGGTACTGGTGTAGCAACATATGAAATAGAAACATTAAAATTATTTCCCGTTTCATTCAAATCACTTCCATCCACCTGCACATAATAAGTTTTGTTAGGTTCAGCTTCCCAGCAATTTAAACTTAGAGATTGAGAGCCTGTACTAGCTCCTATATTTAAATTTTGTTTTACCAACGTTAAATTAGAAAAATTAGGTGTTGATGCCGGACAAACAGCAGAATTCTGTCGATAAACTGTTAAACTTGGTGCTATCACATCTGATGGAGAACCGTTGTTGGCTACTGTAATAGTATATGTTCCCTTATTGGCATTAGTTGTAAATCTGTACCACAATGTTTTGTCATACCCTATTGCAGTTACGTCATTACAATTTCCGCTAACACTTGGCTCACCGCATTCTTCTGTTGCACATTGATTATTCTGATTTAAAGAAGAAGCTCCTACTGCAGTAACAACGCCCCAATTAGCAGCACCGCAAATCATATCATTTCCAATAATTGTATTTCCAACATGAGATAATGTAAAGGAGAAATTTCCAACATCAATACCAGGACCATCGTTACCGTCTATTTGTAAATAGTATCGTTTAGAATCATCTAAACAACCCCAGGATTCTGTAAGTGAAGCTACCGATGCTGTGCCACTTGCTATTTGATTTAATTGAGACCAAACCGGATCCGGACAACCTGAAATTACTGATGTACTTGAACGTTCATACAATACATAATTATAGCCAACGGATAAATTATTAATGGTCACTGTTCCATCAGATGGTGGAATAAAAGAGTACCATACGGTCTCGTCATATCCATCTGATGTAACGTCATCACCAGAGCCACCTTGATTATTGCTGGTATT
>DAOORG010000283.1:1469-3549 GCA_035389165.1 Chitinophagales bacterium | reverse complement strand
CAACACGGAACAATAAAATAGCATCAGGATATTTTTGTTTTATCTTGTTGTACTGACCCATCAACGGGGTTTCTTTCGCTTCTTTTTCTTTTGCCACGATTTATAGTTTATTGCTATCACAGAGTTGCACTAAGGTTCACCGTGTGTACGGTGTTTTTTATTAAAATAGTATTCTCTGATTTCTCTGTGTTATCTTTGTGCAACTCTGTGATATATCACAAAAATACAACTTATGCGAAAACTAAAGACGACAATACAAGATTGATTATCCACAGGGTTGCCCGGAAATCTGCCATAAAGTTCTGTTTTTGTTTAAATCAAATTAGTTTTATATTTCAATTCAAATAAATATCGATATTGGATGATTAAAAAATTGCGTGTATTTAAAGTGCTTAATGATAAAGACAGAATATCAAGTATTGATATTTTCAGAAGTGTGGCCATTTTATCTGTAGTCATTTATCATTTTAACGAAACACTACCTTTTGGATACTTAGGTGTGGACTTGTTTTTTGTCATTTCCGGATTGTTAATCGGCACCATATTAATTTCAGAATTTGTAAAAAGAGATAGTATCCATTACGTTAGTTTTATCCTGAAAAGAGGATTTAAAATTTGGCCTTCCTATTATGTGTTTCTGATAGTTGGAAATTTGCTTGCCTATTTTTTGTATCGGCATACGCATCCTGATTATTATATACCTTTAAATGATTATCCAAGGTATTTATTCTTTTATAAAAACTTTTTCGGCAATCAGTATCATTGGTGTTTTGAGCATGTCTGGTCATTGTGTGTGGAAGAACATTTTTACATTTTATTTCCTTTATTCCTGTTGGTGTCGGGATTTATACTTCGCAGATTTTTATCTGTAAAAAGTATGTTGTTTTTAACGATAATTGTGGCAATAACAGGTGGAATTGCGTTGAGAAGTTTTCTGTTGGTTTATTATCATGACAGTATCAATGCTTATGAATCTACTTTAGTGAGGTTAGATCAACTTTCAATTGGTGTTTTAGCAGGATTGCTGTTGTTTTATTATGGTGATGTTTTAAGAAACAATCAGAGAAAAGTTCGGATGGCATTTATAGCAGGATTGCTGTTGTTTTTTAGTGCCATTTTTATCAATGTTAGATATGATAATGAAGTGTATATAAACCACGTATTCACCTTGCAGATAACCATCAGCTTTATGTTAATGATTATTGGTGTTTATTATGTGGATTTTTCTAAGTTATTCGTTTTTAGATTAATTGCCTATTATAGTTATAACTGGTACCTTTGGCATACGGTGTTTGCAAAGTATATAAGCAACAATTTTTCGAATCAATATATCGGTTTGTCGCTGTATTTATTCATCAGTTTTGCTGTTGCAGTTATTTTTACAGTATTGATTGAAGAGAGATTTCTTAGCTACAGAGCAAGGTTCATTGATAAACTTTTTAGCACCGATAACAGAAAAAATGTATGAGAAAATTGAAACTGGACGAATTGAATCGTCTTTCCACAGAGGAATTTAAAAATGCAGAAAAGTTGCCGGTCATTGTGGTGTTGGACAATATAAGAAGTGCAGCCAATATTGGTTCTGTTTTCAGAACGTGCGATGCATTCCTGATTGAAGCCATTTATTTGATAGGTATTTGCGCCACGCCACCGAACAGAGATATCCAGAAATCGGCATTAGGTGCCACGGAAACGGTTGACTGGAAACATTTTGATACAATAAAAGATTGTATAGCTGCCTTG
Source organism: Chitinophagales bacterium (assembly GCA_035389165.1). Lineage (GTDB taxonomy): Bacteria > Bacteroidota > Bacteroidia > Chitinophagales > JADIYW01 > JADJSS01. Next base: position 1,806 of record DAOORG010000283.1, on the reverse strand, counting down.
AGAGAACAAAAGTGCGAAGTGCTGACTATAGAACAATCGGATAATTCTGTTTTTCTACAGGATTTTAATCCGGAAAAAGATAAAAAATATGCGCTTATTTTTGGCAATGAAGTGGATGGTGTGTCAGATTTTGCGATTCAGTATTGCGACACCTGTATTGAAATACCACAATTCGGTATGAAGCACTCACTGAATATATCCGTGTCAGCAGGTATTGTAATTTGGGATTTTGCCCGTAAATTACGGTTGTAAAAACACTAAATAAATCTATTATGAAAAAATCTGTTTTTTTATTCTTGGCTTTCGGATTATTTTTCTTTTCCGGTTTTTCTCAAAT
>DAOORG010000283.1:0-1369 GCA_035389165.1 Chitinophagales bacterium | reverse complement strand
CGCTTTGATATTGAAGATAAAAAAATGGAAGATAATGATAAGTTTTGCGTAGTAGCTGTACCTAAATCATATAATTTCAAAAAAGTGGTTTTCCTGAAAGGAAAGATGTATAACTGGTCGCAATCCGGTGAGTAATTACTCTGAATGCAGCAATGCTTCCTGTTCCAGTTTTACAAAATTTAAACCAACATTATATTCTCTGTCAAACAATTTCAGTAATTGTCGGTAGGCAAATACATTGCTGATCCAGTCTATGTTATTGACATCTATAATGACATACTTATTTTCCGGATTCTGTTTAAAGAATTCAAAATACATTTTCTCTAAACGATTCAGGTAAATACGTGAAATACTTTGTTCGTAATCTCTTCCACGTTTTTTAATATTGCGCATCAGCTGGTCTGTATCTGCATGCAGGTAAAAAATAATCTCAGGTTTCGGCAGTTTCTTATAAATCTGATCAAAGAAATGTTTGTATAGTTTGTATTCCTGTTTAGTAAGATTTACTTTAGAAAACAACAAACATTTTTTCAGCATATAATCCGTCACCGTAAAATTGGAAAAAATATTGGGCTCACTAAAAATTCTGGTCAGCTGCTGATAACGCTCAATCAGAAATGACATTTCGAGCTGCAGCGCATATTTACCGTTGTCTTCGTAAAATTTTGGTAAATAGGGATTGTCCTCAAATGCTTCTAATATCAATTGGCCATGATATTCTTCTGCCAACAAGGATGCCAGCGTGGTTTTGCCTGCGCCAATATTTCCTTCTATGCTGATGAATTTATAAATCATAACCCTACATCTCTAAATGGACTTTTCTGTGAAAGCTATTTTAGTCTTAGTGTCAAAAATACTTACTTTCAGCGTATCTGCACAATCTTTTGACAATTCTTCTATCGACTTATGAAAAACCGGATGTGTATAACTTTTATTGAGTTCCAGCATTGGCAGCAGTGTAAAATTTCTCATATGTAACCTTGGATGTGGTATTTCCAGATTTTTGGATTTCAAAATAATGTCTTCATAAAATAAAATATCAATGTCAATTGTGCGAGCGGCATTATTATGTTTGTTGACGCGACCCAGTTTTTTTTCTATTTTTTGTAATACTTTCAGTAATTGAAAAGGCGTTTTATCTGTTGTTATACCAACTGCCTGATTTAAATACTTCGCCTGATTCGATTTGCCCCAAGGTTCTGTTTCATAAATTGCAGAAGTTTTCAGAATAGTTCCTGCATGATGCTGAATAAAATATTGTGCAAGCAACAAAAACTTCCTTTTATCGCCTTTATTAGAACCTAACAATAAATAAACTGTATACAACGGTAATATTTTTCCAATAATAACAACTAATTTTGAACTTTCT
>DAOORG010000282.1:948-3558 GCA_035389165.1 Chitinophagales bacterium | reverse complement strand
TTATGTTACTGCTTATTTTTTAATTGGCGGTAACTGTCTTGTATGTGCTTTTTTAATTGCACATACAATTAGTTAGCATATTTAATAATTAAAAACAAAAATACAACTATGGATAACACAATAGAAAGAACCGTTTCAACACTCACAATAAATATCGCTCATGAAATAGCATCTAGCGAAACTGCATCGCTAGATAGATTTATCGAATATGCCTTACCATACGAAAAATACAATTTTTGTCATTACAATTTTTTTTACACTTATCCTGAATTTGGCAAAAAATGGAAAAATAATAAGAACATGGAATTTCACCGGTTGCATATTAAATGCGAAAAATGTGGAGCTATTCCAGATCGTAATTATGCTGGTGTAGGTGATATTTATTTAATTCACAATAATGTGACAAATGGCCGTGCTAGAATGCGATGTTTGTGTCGCGATTGTGCACAGGAATATCAAACTTATAAACCAAAAACAAAAGCTGCAGTAAAGTCAGAACCGGCTGTAGTTCCGGACATACAGACAGAAAAACCTTTATCACCTGGTACAAAACCTTATTATGATAAATACTTAAACAAAAACAAAGAAGTATGTAATGGAGGTTTGGTTTTTGAAATTGGCAAAAAACCAAGTTGTAAAGAGTGTGCAAGTAGCTGTTCTGGATGCTTAGAAATGGCTGTTAATTTTGGTAATGCAAATATCAAGGATGTTTATCATTTGATAGAAAGGCCTGAAATGCTTAATAAAACGAACCTCAAAAAGTATAATGGGATTTTACAAGTACAGCAAAAAGAGGCTGTAGGATATAGTGAGAAATTCAGGAAACTACAGACCGAAAAAACTGTAGTGGCCAAAACAGTTAAAAATAACTGTAACCGCAGCTTAAACTATTATCCTGGACAAAAGAACATCGAGGGCGTTTATCAGAAAATTATAAATGAGATACCTGAATGTCTTCGATTTATAGAGCTTTTTGCTGGCACCGGTGCAACATCTAAAATCATCAAAAAGCACGCTCCAGCTACAAAAATAATTTGTAACGATATTGATCAAGATGTTGCCGGTAAAATTAACTTTACTGGTGAAGTTGTTTCTGCTGTAGATGCAATTGCTTACATAAAAAACAATGTCGAAACTTTAACAAAAAGCGACTTCATTTTTCTTGATCCTCCTTATCATCCAGAAACCAGACCAAACAGTCTAAATTTGTACAAATATGAATTATCAGTATCAGATCACGAACAGTTAATTTCGTCTGTACTCAAGCTTAAATGTCCAGTTATGATTATTCATCCAGCCTGTGAACTTTATGATGATAATTTAATCCTGGACAATGGATGGCGTTTTGTTGATCTAAAAATACGATATCATAACAAAACCTCACATGAACGACTTTATATGAATTATCCGACTCCGCAAAAGCTTTTAATTACTAAATTCTTAGGAAAAGACTGCTGGGATCGACAAAGAATTAAAAGAAAAGGTGACAGAATGATTGCAAAGCTAAAATCTTTACCAGCTCCGGAACTGCAATACATTTTAGAAAAAATCAATAACGAAATAAAACTATAAGCTATGACAGAAACAACAAAACAACTAATTAAACCACATGCTGAGGCATTGAATAATAGATTGAAAAATGTTCCCTGGAATGATTATGTTATTACAATTATAAAGCTTGCTGATCACTGCGGAGTATCAGAGCATATTATTTATAATTGGCGAACCGGTAGAACATTTATACGCAAAAGTGATAGAGTGATGATTGAAAGTTATTTTAACGAAAAAATATTCTAAGATATGAACTATCTACAGCAACGTTTAAAGGAAATAGGTATAACAGATAAACAAAACAAGATTAAAGCAATAAATCTTGATAAAAAAACACAAGAATATCATTTTTTTGCTTCAGACGAAAACGATAATATTAAGATAAATTATATTACTCCTTCAGGTTATATCGAATATTACGAATCAGGCAAAAAAACTTTTCCTTATTATCGTTTAAGATATAAAAATCCTGAAAATCCAAAAAATAAATATCAACAGACTAAAGGTACTGATACAATACCTTTTTCAACTCCGGGAATCATAAACTCTTATAAAAAAGAAGAAAAAATTAAAACATTATATATAACCGAAGGTGAATTTAAAGCCTTTTCACTTGATAACCAAGGTTTGAAAACTATTGGTATTGGCGGAATACATAATTATAAAACAAAAGGTAAAAGTCAACTTCATCCTTATATAATTGATTACATACAAAAATGTAATGTAGAAAACATAGTTTTACTATTTGATGCAGACTGTCTAAAGGTTGAATGGGCAGAAAATAAGGATTTAACTACAAGATTAAAATCTTTTTATTCTGCCTTGAGCACTTTTAACGAATATATAAAACCTTTTGATATTTGCTTGTATTTTGCACATATAAAAACAGATTCAGAGCATAAAGGAATTGATGATTTATTACATGCAATAAAAGACAAAGAAACTGTTTTAAATGAATTACAATCATTAACAGTTAATAATGAATCAAGAAAATACATCAATACTTATAAAATCTCCGGAGTTTCTCCATATCTAATATTAAAAATATTTGGTTTAGAT
>DAOORG010000282.1:0-938 GCA_035389165.1 Chitinophagales bacterium | reverse complement strand
TTAGATAGTGTTCAAACGTTTTTTCAAAATAATTTCAATCTTTTATCTGATAAAGAATTTATTTATAAAGGAGATCCATACTATTGTGATGAATCCGGAAAACTTATTGTTTCGTGGAAAGGCGAACAAAATAATTATATAAGAATTGGTGTTGATTTTTTTAAAAAGGTTGTAGAAACAAGCCCAAACGGTCAAAAAGAAATAAATCTTAAGAAATGGAACATAGCAACCATTAAAGCTGATTATAACAATTCTAAAGAGTTTCTAAAGCGTATTGAAAAATGTGATAGTTTCACAAATATACCGGAAAACGAACCTGATAAATTTAAACAGATTGTTTTTTCTGAAAAAAATGGAATAAAATCAGTATTATACAACAGATATTTTCCTGTATCTTATAATCCAACTCCAGGATCATGGGAAAACATAAATACATTACTTCATCATATTTTTGATTACAAAAATAGCTCAGGTCAAAGTTTATATGAATTTGCACTTGATTATTTACAACTAATTTATACGAAACCACTTGTAAAACTTCCCGTTATCTGTTTAGTTTCAAAAGAAAATGGTACAGGCAAAACAACTTTTCTTAATTTTTTACGTGCAATTTTTATCGAAAATATGCGAATACTTGATTCTGATCGTATTAGTTCACAATTTAACGGTTCTTGGGCAGGCAAATTAATAGTTGCTATTGACGAATCTTTGATTGCGATGGACCGCGACACCGTCAAGAACCGTATTAAAATGATTGCAACAAATCAAACTATCCCTTTGGAAGAAAAAGGCTTAGAATCTCGCGAAATACCAAATTTTGCAAAACTAATCATGTGCAGCAATGATGAAACCAATTTTATGCGTATTGACCAGGAAGAAAATAGGTATTGCATTATAAAAGTTGGTTCTATCAATAAAGACAAAAACGATCCTGACAT
>DAOORG010000281.1:0-3571 GCA_035389165.1 Chitinophagales bacterium | reverse complement strand
AACGTTGGTAGTGTATTTGGGTCATCGTATTCAGCACCACAGATTACAGGACTTGCGGCTTTATTGCATCAGAAATATAAACAACAATTTGGTGTAGTTCCTGCAGCTGCTTTAATAAAATCAGTATTATTAAACACAGCAAGAGATTTAGGAAATATCGGTCCGGATTATACATTCGGTTACGGTAAACCAGATGCTTACAGAGCGGTAAAATCTATAGCTGAAAATATGTATTTTTCAGGTGATGTGTCTCAGCAACAATTTAAGACACACCCATTAACGGTTGCTCCCAACGCCACTCAGCTAAAAATTACACTTTCGTGGACAGATAAAGAAGGAAGTCCGATTGCTGACTTAGCATTGGTTAACAATCTGGATGTTAAGCTGGTTAATCCGGCTGGTGATACCATTTTGCCCTGGAAGCTGAATCCATCAAATCCGAAACAATTGGCATTAAGAGGAATTGATAATCTTAATACAAACGAACAAATTACAATTGAAAATCCAATTGCCGGTAATTATACAGTTGTTGTAAAAGGTACAGCAGTTCCCTTTGGTCCACAGAGTTATGCCGTTGCATATTATGTTCAGGAAAGAAAAATTGAAATAACTCATCCTAACGGTGGAGAATTAATTGATCCGGGAACTTCCGTGATCAAATGGTTTCCAAATGGTGTAGATTCTACCGCAAAAATTGAATTTTCTTCAAATAATGGATCCACCTGGCAAACACTTGTTTCCAATCAGCAACTTTCTGCTAAAACATATTCCTGGCCAGTTCCTAATATCGTTAGCGACAGTTGTCTTGTAAGAATATCTTCAGGAAATAATATAGCCATTTCTGCTTCTACGTTTAAAGTAGGTACTCAGATATTTTATCCGTCAATTAATCATTCGGTTTGTGACAGATCTGTCAAAATTAATTGGCCTGCAGTTACAGATGCATCAGGCTATAAAGTTTATTTGTTTGAAGATACAGCCTGGACTTTTGCAGGACAAACCAGCTTGTTAACCTATACGATTAATAAATTGAAAAACGGGAAAACATATTTTTATGCTATTTCTACAATTAAAAATGGATTTGAAGGTAATCGCAGTTTGGCTAAATCATTTATTCCAACGGCAAATGCATGTGCTACACCCAATGATGTGGGCGTATATGCCGTAAACAAACCTTTTGGAGGCAGACAATTAACTTCTGCTGCACTTACCAACGCAGAGAAAATTTCACTGATTATCAAAAATTACGGAACTGTAACTCAAAGTTCTATCAGTGTTTCTTATACCATCAACGGCGGTCCTGTTCGAACAGGGACATTGCCAGGTGCATTAATTTCAAACGATACAGCTATAATACAATATAATGTAAATGAAAATTTAGCAGCACCAGGGAATTATTCGCTGAAGGCTTGGACCAACTTTGCAGGCGATAACAATTTTAATAACGACACATTATATTATACCATTAAACACCTTTCCAATCCTGCCATTGCACTTCCTTCTTCTGAATCTTTTGAAAGTCTGAACACAGAATTAACGTATTCAACATTTGGATTATCCGGTTTAGAATACGCAGATTACTATACTGAAGAAGGAGGAAGGCTTAGAAGCAATGAAGGTAATTTGTACGCTAAAACAGGAAACAGAGCTATTTCCTTAGATAATTATGTAGGTACCGGTGCTAAAAAAAATGAGTTAATATTTACACGCAATTTGTCTAACTATGTGGATTCTATCGTTTTCCTCGAGTTTAACTATATGAGCAGAGCAGAACCGGATAGCAATGATATCATATTTGCAAGAGGTGATGATACAAAACCGTGGGTTAGAGTATTTGATTTATTTGCAAACAAAGGCACGCCGGCAATCTACAAAAATGTAAATTCCATCAATTTATATCAGAAATTAAAAATTGAGAACGGACAAAATTTTTCAACTTCCACACAAATAAAGATTCTACATACAGGTACAAAAACCGGAATTACACCAGCAAATGATGGTGGTTATTCTTTTGATGATTTCAAGTTATTTAATGGAGGCAGAGATGTTTCACTACTAAGTGCTTCTGTCAAAAAAGTTAATTGTACTTCTTCTTTCACACCACAGCCAATAACTATCAAAGTAAAAAATAATTCATCTCAGCCGGTATCGAATCTAAATGTTTTTTATAAAGTAGATGGAAATCCGGTGGTAAGTGAGGTTATTCCTACAACTATTCCAATTAACGATAGCTTGCAATATACATTTTCATCATTGTTTAATTACAGTGCTACCGGATTATATTCGATTTCTTGCTGGGTAAATAATCCTGGTGATAAAAATAATACAAACGATACTGTTTTGACTTCAGTAGTTGTGATGCAAACAATTGACTCTTTCCCTTATTACAATGATTTGGAAACGAATAACGGCGCTATCCTAACGGAAGGCGTTAATAATTCCTGGGTATGGGCAACACCTTTAAAATATAACATGAGTAATGCCGCACAGGAAAATAAAGCATGGACTACCGGTGTAAATAAAGGCTATAATTTCTTTGAAAATTCATACCTGTACATGGGTTGTCTTGATTTTTCTTCTTTAACAACAGATCCGCTTATTTCATTCAATTTTATTTCTATCATGCAAACCCAATCAGATTCAGCGTTTGCAGAATATTCTACAGATGGCATTGAATGGAAACGATTAGGTTGTTATGGTTGTGGATTAAACTGGTATAATGGATATCTAAATAAGGCATTGTGGGACAGACCTGTTTTTCCATGGCAGGTAGCACATTTAGCAGTGCCGTTAAATGCACTTCCAGATCCTTCCAACTTCATGTATAGAATACGATTAATGTCTGATGGCTTTGTGATTTCTGAAGGAATTGGAATTGATGATATCAGAATCTTTAATGATTATCAGCAAATAGCAACGACAGATTCTGCTTATGTTGCAGAGGTTTCAACAGGAAATGGCTGGATTCAATTTTACAGAAACGGCAGGCTGTTGGCTGAGTTGAATGATGACTCAAAAAATTTAGGCAATATATTAGTTGGTTATGAAGCAAACTCGGATAAACAAAAAACATTCAATAACAAAAATATCTTTCCTCGTAATTGGGTATTTAAACCAAAAAATCCTCAAATCGGAAATTATAAAATGAGATTATATGTGCTTAATTCTGAATACACAGAATTTGTACTTAATGAAGATTCAATAAGCAGAATGGGTGATATTGAATTGCTAAGGTATGTAGGTCTTAATACCAACCTCGACGTATTTGACAATCATGTTAAATCGTTTTACAAAACATTTAGTCCTGCAGAAATCCAGTTTTATCCATACCAGAATGGTTATTACATTGAATTTGAAACGGACACTCTAGGTGAATTTTACTTAGTGAGTTTAAAGCAAGATGCAACAGCAATTCAAAACATTAATTTGCTGGATTTCTCAGCACAAAAGATCAATGATGATGTTTTACTTGACTGGAAAATAACCCGTGAAATTAACAGCAAAGAGTTCGTTATCCAATATTCCTTTGATGCCGCAGTATTTATAGATGTAGATACCGTTCCGGCAGGTG
>DAOORG010000280.1:0-3573 GCA_035389165.1 Chitinophagales bacterium | reverse complement strand
GCTGCTATATTCGACGAGTGCACAATGCAACGAAATGAATATTCTATTTGTCTAAATAATTATAAAATAAAACATTTCTATGAAAAATTATTATTTGGTTTTGACCATTTTATTTGGTGTGACTACAATATTCCAATCCTGTAAAAAAAATAAGAGTTCAACTGTTGAATGTTTTCCTAACGAAATTACAACAAGACAGATAACCAATAAACAGGCTACTATACAATTAACTAATGGACAATTTTATATTGTAGAACAAGGCACAATCGACACAAAATTAAATCCTTGTAATTTAACACAAGAGTTTCAGGTAAATAATTTACAAGTAACAATAAGTGGAGACGTTAAAGAAACTACTCAAGGAGTATCGGGACCTTGTTGTACCGATAATTTTGTTATTTCTAAAATTACAAAATAAAAATAAATCATAAATAGTCTTCTTGACTTTCAAATTTCTTTTGTTTATAAGGCTTATAAGATACAGCAGCCAACAAAAAATTTGTGTTATGGTTGGTAGATTCCCGCCCTCGCCGGGTCTTGTGACCCGTGCGACCAATGAACCATAATGACTACGTATTTTTTCAAACTAATTTGATATTATTTCTAAATTTAAAGGTATCCGGCCTATGCAAAATAAACGGTGTGTTAGTCAACAGGTGACAACGTATAATCTGAGAACGGGCAAGAAAAAACATTACTTTACTTACCGTATGTATATTCCTCATTCTCCATATCCGGTAATCACAATTGATATCAATTCAATAGACGGAAACCTTGCAAATATTACGTTAGAAGTAGGTGTTAGAATACGGTTAGAGTAATCCTTATTGATAAATTTATTCTGAATAAAATTTGATCTATGTAACTAAGTTTATAATACTTAACTAAATTAGAGTTACAATCGGAAATAAACTAAAGGAAAAATACTTTTTACACTTGTATTAATTTGCGTTGATTAAGTCTACATAGACCGTATTAAACAAATCTGTATCTAGATGGATAATAAACTTATAAACTACTTCAATCAAATAATGCCTTTGACTACTGAGGAAATTACAGCCATTTCAGAAACAATGACCATTAAGTCTTATAAAAAAGGTTCTATCTTATTAAGAGAAGGAGAAACCTCTTCCGAAGCATATTTTGTATTAGAAGGTTGTGTACGGCAATATTATCTGGTGGATGGCAGTGAAAAAACAAACAATTTTTTTACGGAAGAACAATGGGTGGTTTCCATAAAAAGCATCAGTCAGGGCATTCCATCTGACCATTACATAGATTGCTGCACGGACGTAAAATTAGTGGTAGGCAACAGGAAAAAAGAAGATGCGCTTTACAAACAATTTCCAAAGCTAGAAAGTATTTCCAGAAAGGTAATGGAAAAAATTTTTTCTGAACAACAAGAAATAATGGCTGCTTATCTTAATGATACACCTGAACAACGATACCTTAAACTTTTAGAAAAAAGGCCTGATCTTTTTCAGATTGTGCCGCAATTCCAGATTGCAAGCTATATAGGCGTAAAACCTGAATCACTCAGCAGGATAAGAAAAAGATTGCTTCGAAAGTAAACTACACTTCTATCACCACATTTCCTTTCTTATGTCCCTTCTCCACATAAGTATGTGCTTCAGCAACCTGGCTTAACGGATATGTTCTGTCAATAACTGCTTTGAATTTCTGAGCTTCAACAAGTCCTTTCAGATAAAGAATGTCTTCCGCATTGTGACTTATCATACCGCTCAATACTTTCCTGTTGCTTGTTGCAGAAATCCACATGCCTTGAAACATTTCCGGCATTCCCGCTGCACTTAAAATCATTATTCCATTTTTAGTGAGAGAGTTTAAACTGTGAGAAACAGATATTGTATTTACCGAATCCAAAATCAAATCGTAGATTTCGCCGTTTTGAGTAAAATCTTCTTTTGTATAATCAATCACTTTATCAGCACCGATAGATTTAACCAAATCAATATTCGCTGTACTGCACACTCCTGTAACAATTGCTCCATACGACTTTGCCAACTGAACGGCTGCGCTTCCCACTGCTCCTGATGCACCTATAATAAGAACTTTCTGATTTACCTTTATCATTGCCTTCTTCATAAAATGCAATGCCGTAACTCCACCAAAAGGAATTCCCGCTGCTTCAGTGTGTAAAATATTGGCTGGTTTCAATGCCAATGATCCATCTTCCGGCAGACAAATATACTCTGCATAAGCACCAAAATTCATATCAGTATGTCCAAAAACCTGATCACCTGTTTTGAAAAGTTTTACCTGACTGCCTACGCTTTCTACTTCTCCTGAAAAAACACTGCCCAATATTTTAATCTTTGGATTCAGAAAGCCAAAAAAGAACCTGACTGCAAACGGGTCAGCTTTTCGCAATCGCAAATCACCCGAATTAACTGCAGTGGCTTTGATTCGTAAAAGTATTTCGTTGGCTTTAGGTACCGGCTTAACTACTTCCTTTAACTGGAGAACCTCAGGAGCACCATATTGATTATAAATTATCGCTTTCATTTTCTCGTATTTTTTTGATTATTTCTAATACAAAATTAGATGACATGCTTTCCACTTTCATTGACTTTAGTTAAGAAACAAATATTGGTTATAGGAAATAAAAAGCCGAAGCTCAATTAGCTTCGACTTATTATTTGAACAGGTTGCTTTGCTACGCTCGAATTAACTTGAATATTTACTTCATCGGCACTTCTACCACCAATAATTTCGCAGCTTGCAGCACTTTAATTTCAAACGCTTTTGCTTCTGTTATGCCTATGGCATCGCGGGTAGATAAAATCGTTCCGTCTATTTCAATTTCGCCATCTATCACCATTAAATAAACGCCATTATCTGCTTTGTTTAATTGGTAGGATGTTGCTGTGTCAAAATTTCCTAAAGAAAAATAAGCATCCTGGTTAATCCAAAGTGCATGGTGTGCTTCTTCCGGACTTACCACGATCTGCCATTTATTTTCGCGGTCACTTTCATCAAAAGTACGTTGGTCGTAGCGCGGTTCAATGTTTACTTTTTTAGGAAATACCCAAATCTGAAACAAGTTGACGTCTTCGTCTGCTGTGGCATGTTCTGAGTGCATAATGCCGCTGCCGGCACTCATAATCTGCACATCGCCGGTTTTGATAACGCCTTCGCCACCGGTAGAATCTTTATGTTTCAAAGCACCTTTCAACGGAATCGTAACGATTTCCATATTGTTGTGCGGATGCATACCAAATCCAAATCCGGCTTCCACCGTGTCGTCGTTTAAGACGCGCAGTGTACCAAATTGCTCTTTTTTCGGATCGTAATAACCGGCAAAACTAAATGAATGGTTTGCTTTTAACCAGCCGTGATTTACCTGACCTCTTTCGTTTGCTTTGTGAATTACTGTTTTCATTTGTAGAAATTTAGAAGTGTGATAATAGATATGAGATTTATGACTTCAGATTTATGATTTCAGATTTTTCTATCTTATTTCTCAAATCTCAACATCTCATATCTCATTGTCTATTTAGTTGCAATAACAACTATTGTATATACAAACATAAAAATAAAAAATTTAGTTCC
>DAOORG010000279.1:0-3612 GCA_035389165.1 Chitinophagales bacterium | reverse complement strand
CTTGAAAACCGTTGACTGTTACAGGTCCGGGGGTTCGAATCCCTCTCTCTCTGCACTTTTTCACTCAAAATCAACTAAAGTCCTGTAAATCTAATGATTACAGGACTTTTTAGTTAAACCAAAATCACAAAATATCCATTAAATTCTATTCTGCAGGTGACCCGTTCGGTGACCTTTTTTAATGTCATTTTAGGTCACCTAATAATGCACAAGTTATTGACAAACAGTTACATGTGTTGATAAAATTATTATAAAATATAAGTTTTAATTTGTAATTTAATAACTCAAAATCAGGTCACCATGAATAAAACATTAGGCATTCTATTCTACGTTAAGAGAGCGAAAATCGACGACAACGGCAAAGCACCAATCTATGTACGCATTACAGTAGATGGCATCAGAAGCGAACTAAGTATCAAACGCAGCATCGAATTAGATCGCTGGATACCAAGTGCAGGAAAAGTAAAAGGCACAAATGAAGAAGCCAGAAGTTTCAATAGCTATATTGATACCGTTCGGACTAAAATCTACGATCACCAAAAGAAGCTCATGGATAACAATAAAACAATCACATCAGAAGCCATCAAAAATTCCATGTTAGGTATTGAGGAAAAACAGCGCACAATAGTAGCCATATTTCAATACCACAATAAGCAAGTGAAAGCATTGGTAGGCAAAGAATTTGCAGCCGGTACTTTAGAAAGATATGAAACCGTTTTAAGGCTTTTACAATTGTTCTTAGAATTTCAATACAAAGTCAAAGACATGCCAATACATCAGATAAATCATAAGTTCATTACAGATTTAGAATTTTATCTGAAAACCGAAAGAGACAATTGCCACAATACAGCCATCAAGTACATCAAAAACTTTAAAAAGATTGTTCGGATTGCGTTAGCTAATGGCTGGATAGACAAAGACCCGTTTGTAAATTTCAAAGCCACTATCAAAGATGTAGAAAGAGAATTTTTGACAGAAGAAGAAATACAAAATGTAATATCAAAAGACCTGCATTTTGGTAGGCTTGACCAGGTACGTGATATTTTTATTTTCTGTTGTTTTACAGGCTTAGCCTATGCAGATGTAAAGAAATTATCCAACGATGATTTGGTCATTGGTATTGATGGCTCAAAATGGATTAAGACTAACAGAACAAAAACTGATGTAAGGAGCAATATTCCGTTGCTGCCAACTCCTTTAGCGATATTGGAAAAATACAAAGACCATCCCGAAGCCAATCACTCCAATAAATTACTGCCTGTATTGAGCAATCAAAAGATGAATGCTTATCTAAAAGAAATCTCTACACTTTGTGAAATCACTAAAAACTTTTCTACACACTTGGCACGTCATACATTTGCAACCACTGTCACATTAACAAACGGTGTTTCTTTAGAATCTGTAAGTAAAATGCTTGGGCATAAATCCATTAAAACAACACAGCATTATGCAAAAATTGTAGATAGAAAAGTGAGTGATGATATGTTGCTTTTGAAAGCGAAATACACTAATAATGCAGTTCAAATTCAACAAGAAATGGCAGTTTAATTTCACAGCTATTATACATTTATAAATACAGGATATGAAATTGTAAACAATTGATTATCATATCAACACTCCAATTCACAAATGCTCAGAATTGTCGATAACTTATTGCTAAAATACATCAAAATTATTTTTACATATCATTCAAATTAATTAATTTTATAGTAATTAAATATGTAAGTACGATGCTGTTAGAGTTTATTACAAAAAGCGACTTGTTAGATTTTAAAAAGGAGATTATTTCAGAACTAAACAACCTGCTAACTGACAAGCCCCAAAACAACAAATGGCTTAAATCTGCCGATGTCCGTAAGATGCTAAACATCTCACCGGGCACACTTCAAAATCTGCGTGTAAGTAGAATTTTACCTTTTACTAAAATAGGTGGTACTGTTTTCTACGACTACAATGATGTGATGAAAGTGATGCAGAAAAATAAGTCAGAAGCTGCTTAGAAAAGTCAGCATTTTAAATTATTAAAAATAAATTAATATGGTACAATTTATACCTAACGGGTTAGATATTGCCCAATTTGTAAAACAATATCCACCAGTCAAAATTGAAGGATTTAAGATGGATAAATTAGCGCATATCATGCATTTGGTTTATTTAATTCCAGCTAATAACAAAAGTCTTAATTGTATTGACGGCTTTGTTCCGATATATAGTAAACTCCTGAAAAAGCGAGTACATAATTATCGGCATTATTTAGATTATCTGTGTGAGCATAAGATATTAGAATCGGATAATACCTATGCTATTAATTGGAAGTCTAAAGGGTATCGATTTACTGAGCAATATCAAATAGGAGTAAATACTTATAATATAAAAGATACGTTGTTAATCAGAAGTATTAAAAAGGCGCGTCGTGAAAAATTCAGATCATTAGAAGGATATGAATACCTTACAAAGTGGTTTAATGAAAATCTTCAAATTGATTATAAGGTGGCAATGGAATTTGCAAAAGAAGAATATCGGTTAAAAAAGGCATATCCAGAGTTAAGAGATTTTGATGTGAAGCACTATAAGTATAAAGATCCTTATACTCAATACACTTCCAATATTCATAATATCGAAAGAATTAAAATCCAAGATTTTTATATGTCTGTTGACCAGAATGTTCATAGGTTTCATTCTAATCTAACGTGTAAAAAAAGTATCTACAGAAACCTGTTAACGTACAATGGGCAAAAATTAGTTTCAGTTGATATTAAGAACAGCCAACCGTATTTAAGTCTAATCTTATTGAACAAAAATTTTTGGTTTTCAAAAAAATTCGAAGCCGTGATTTATAAATATTTCAAGATTTATAATAATTTCAACACCACCACCTTCAATTTATATAATATAAATAGGAATTTATATAATTATATGTTTGAAACAAGAACAGACATCAATTCTTACATTATGTGTCTAAAAGAGGCGAAAATGCCAATAAATACAGATGTTGCCAAGTTTGAAAGTTTTGTCACAAAAGGTAAGTTTTATGAAGAATTAGCAGCAGCTATAAAAGAAGAAACAGGCATAGAAATTATAGATAGAAAGGATTTAAAAGCAGTAGTGTTTTTAGTATTGTTTACAGACAATAGGTTTTTAGGTCAGAAGAAAGCTGAACCCAAAAGAATATTCAAACAACTATTTCCAAGCATGTATGAACTCTTTAAAGCCATCAAGAAGAAAAACAGCACCTTACTACCAAGAATCCTGCAATCGGTGGAAAGCCACTTGATGTTGAAAGTCATTGCCAAACGTATTAGTAAGGAGCGTCCAGAGCTTCCAATTTTCACTATCCACGATAGTATTGCCACAACCGTAGGTAATGAAGAATATGTACAAAGAGTGATTAGAGAAGAATTAACCAAATACATCGGTCATCCGCCATCTCTTTCAGTCGAATATTGGACACCTGAGAATATGGTACATAAATCAGTTCCTAAAGAGGTTGCTGCTTAGTTTATTTGCTTATTGTTTTTAAAAATATGTTCGTCAGGTAAATTAAAAATAGGATAAATTTTATATATTTGATGTATGTCAAAAAAAACCAATAAACTATCACAAAAAGGGATA
>DAOORG010000278.1:1252-3623 GCA_035389165.1 Chitinophagales bacterium | reverse complement strand
TCATTTAACAAAACAGCACCAAACACATGTTCGTTTGCATGTTTGATGTCGATTGGTTCGCCTAATTTATTTTCTTTTCCGATAATAAAACCTAGTTCAATTTCTATGTCTAAGGTTTGACAAGCAGAATAAATCACCTCTTCACCTTTTAAAATTTGTCCGTAAGGTCTTTTGACTGGTGTGTTTGTTGTGATAATAGAAGAACTTCTTCCGTGATAAGCAATCGGCATGTGTTTCCAGTTTGGTAATAATGGATCCATCGTTGGTCTGAACATTCTTCCAACATTGCTGGCATGTTCTTCTGATGAATAAAAATCGGTGTAGTCGCCAATTTTTACCGGCAAATACATGGTGGCTTCGCTTTGCTGATATAAGAAGTGCGAGTGATTATTCTTAAAAAAGTCAGAATCTTTTGTAATCAATTCCTGAATTACTTTTCTAACATACATCCAAACATCTTTTCCTAAAGCAATAAAATCATTTAATGTATCATGATTAAAGACATTTGACACAATTTTATCTTCAAAGAAACTTAATTCATACAAGATTGATAAGTCTAGAATCTGATTGCCAATGGCAATGCCTGCGCGTTTGTGTTTTGATGGTGTAGAGAAAATTCCATACGGTAAATTATGGATGGAAAAATGCGAAGTTGGTTCTATTTGTATATTCATATTTTTTATTTTTACCAGATAGAAATAGTATTTTACAAGTCAAATACTATTTCTATTTAGTTTAATTACTCAAATTTTCTTTTATTTTTTTTGTGATTCTCTCGATGTGTTGAATGTCTTTTTCCGTTAAATTATTCCAGCCTTTTTTTCTGAACTCAACTACAATCGGCAGAAGTTTTTGTATTAATAATTTTCCTTTTTTACTCAGCGAAATATTGAATTTACGTCTGTCTTCCTTGCATTCTTCGCGTGCAATTAATTCTTTCTTCACCAGCAATTCGATGATGCGTGTGATGGTGGGTGCATCTTTGGCGCAATGCTCACATAAATCCACTTGATTTTGTGTACTATGCTGATGTAATTCCAGCAAAACCACCCATTGGTCTACGGTGATGTCTGCACCGATTTCATTGAATTTGCGTTGCAGCTCGAGTTTAATCTTTTTTGCGGTTGATTCTAATATAAATCCGTAGTTAAGGTTCATGAAATAGTAATAAGTTGTAAGTAATAAGATTTATGACATTTTCAAATTAAAGCGTACCACGCTTTTCCTGTTCTCTTTCAATAGATTCAAATAATGCTTTGAAGTTTCCTGCTCCAAAACCTTTCGCACCCATTCGTTGTATGATTTCAAAAAACAAAGTAGGTCGGTCTTCTACTGGTTTTGTAAAAATTTGCAACAAATAACCGTCTTCATCAGCATCTACTAGTATTGCGAGTTTTTCTAATACAGCAATATCTTCTTTCATGATGCTCATATGTTCGCCTAAACGTGCAGGAATTTCTTCGTAATAAGCGTGTGGTGGTGCACTTAAAAATTCTACACCACGTGCGCGCAGTTGTGTTACGGTTGAAATAATATCATCTGTCGCTACTGCAATATGTTGTACACCAGCACCTTCATAAAAGTCTAAGTATTCTTCTATTTGCGATTTCTTTTTACCTTCTGCAGGTTCATTGATAGGAAATTTAATTCTACCATTTCCGTTGCTCATTACTTTACTCATGAGCGCAGAATATTCTGTATGAATTTGTTTATCATCAAACGATAAGAAATTGACAAAACCCATTACGTCTTCGTACCACTTTACCCAAGTATTCATTTCGTTCCAACCAACATTGCCAACCATGTGGTCTATAAATTTTAAGCCAACTGGTGTTGGATTGTAATCGGATTTCCATTCCTGATAACCAGGCAAAAATGTGCCGTTGTAATTTTTGCGTTCCACAAAAACATGCACGGTTTCTCCATACGTATAAATGCCTGAACGAATAACTTCACCAAACTCATCTTTTTCTAAAGTTGGTTGCATGAAAGGTTTGGCTCCACGTTTAGTTGTTTCTTCAAATGATTTGGTGGCATCATCTACCCAAAGTGCAATTACTTTAACACCATCGCCGTGTTTTGCTAAATGCGTATTTAAAGGTGAATCTGAAGTTAATGGTGTGGTAAGCACTAATCTTATTTTATCTTGTTTCAGCACATACGATGCTTTGTCGCGCACACCTGTTTCCAAACCTGCATATGCTAAGGATTGAAAGCCGAATGCTGTTTTGTAAAAATGTGCGGCTTGCTTGGCATTGCCTACATAAAACTCGACATAATCGGTTCCTAGCAACGGTAAAAAATCCTGCGCACCATCGAAGATTTTTTCGAGTCCGTATTCTACATTTTTAATTTCTGTTGACATATTTTT
>DAOORG010000278.1:0-1152 GCA_035389165.1 Chitinophagales bacterium | reverse complement strand
CCAGCTTTTATAATATTTACCATCATCAATTTTCATGGCTTCTTCTGTTACCATTAATGGTCGGAACGTATCTACCATTACGGCTAATTCCTGTGTTTCTTTTTGTCCGATGCTGCGTTCCATTGCGCCAGGTGCCGGTCCGTGCGGTATGCCTTTTGGATGTAAGGTGATGTGTCCTTGCTCTATATTATTTCTGCTCATAAAATCACCATCCACATAATACAACACTTCGTCGCTGTCGATATTGCTATGATTGTATGGTGCCGGAATGGCATTCGGATGATAGTCGTACAAACGTGGCACAAACGAACACACCACAAAGGTTGAAGTCTCAAACGTTTGGTGCACCGGTGGCGGCTGATGCACACGACCTGTTATCGGTTCGAAATTATGAATACTAAAACCATACGGAAAATTGTAGCCATCATAACCAACAACATCAAACGGATGTGTGGCATACACGAATTCGTGTATCATGCCTTCTTTTTTTATTTTGATAATGAAATCACCTTTTTCATCGTGCGTTTCTAAATCTTGCGGCAACTTAAAATCACGTTCGCAAAATGGCGAATGTTCCAGTAATTGACCTGAAGAACTTTTATATCGTTTGGGTGTAAAAAATGGTGCGTGCGATTCTACATAAAACAAACGATTGTCTGTCGTGTTGAATTCTATTTGATAAATCATGCCACGTGGAATGATTAGATAATCGCCATATTCAAATGGAATATTACCCATAAACGTGCGCAAAGTGCCGCTCCCTTTATGAATGAAAATTAGTTCATCTGCATCTGCATTTTTATAAAAATAGTTAGTTAATGATTGACGTGGTGCCGCCAAACCAATAATACAATCTCTGTTCACCAACATTGCTTTTCTGCTATCCAGAAAATCATCTTGCGGTGCTACTTGAAAGCCTTGCAACAATAGAGATTTGATGTTTTTGTCAATAGCAATCTTTGGTTCTACAGAATAAGATTTCAGGATTTCTTTTACCTGTGTTGGTCGATGAATATGATATAGCAAAGACGAATGATTATGAAATCCTTCCGTTCCGAATAATTGTTCGTAGTAAAAATTTCCTGCATCACTTTTGAAAACGACATGTCGTTTTTGTGGTATTTTTCCGAGTTTGTGATAGATTGGCATAAT
>DAOORG010000277.1:0-3625 GCA_035389165.1 Chitinophagales bacterium | reverse complement strand
GAAGAATTACACAGATGCCATTCCATTCATTCAATTTAAACAACAGGAACTCGAACAATTATGGATAAAACAAGATAAAATCCTAACAGAAGAAAACTGGAATCTGATTAATGCAAAGCAGGTTTCACTGAAAGCATTAAAAGACAGTATCTCTGTCAGAGACTACATACTTTCTAAATCATACCATCAGGATAATACCGGATTCTTTTATCGTAAGTTCTGGAAAAAATTAAACAGACAGGCGGCAATTTAAATTTTATTAACTCAGTTTGGACTGATACACTTATTCAAAACAAATAGTATTTTTAGATACACATGTCTCTTCCCAAAAAAATAATTATTCTTATTGCATGCTGCTCTACTTTAACGTTGAACGCTCAAACTATCTTTCAGGAAGATTTTAATACAGAAGCATCTTTCTCAAGCTGGAATTTATCTTCCAAAGTAGAACACGCATTGTGGCTGGGCAAGGATAACAGCAAATATCTTCGCTTTCACCCAAACTTTCAAAACCAGTATATTGAAACGCCGAGAATAAATTTACCTGCAGCGAATTATACCTTTTCTTTCGACTGGAATCAGGCAAGGCAACAAAATACAGATTCGGTAAACCTCCAGCTATCAATAGATAATGGAACATCCTGGCAAACCATGTATGCCATTTATAACGGCAATAACAGAACCTGGCAAACAGATTCTTTTGCGTTTAACAGCGTTGGTGGAAGTATAAAATTTAGGTGGAACTATTTTTCTATAGGAAATTTTCCTTCTCAATATTTTAATCTTGATAATATCCTTATCAAAAAGAATACAACAACTGGAATCAGAAATAATAGTACGGATATAACTACTGAAGTGTTTCCTAATCCAAACAATGGAAACTTCCAGCTTAAAATATATAATGATAAAAACCAAAAAGGAAATATTCTCATTTACAACATGCAAGGTGAATTAATTTATCAGCAAAACTTACCTGTTGTAACCCAGTCACTGGTACAAATAGATTTATCAATCTTAAGTAAAGGTTCTTATCTGCTGAATATCGAGACCAACGAAAATAATTATTCTAAAACTATTATCCTTCAATAAGATGAAATTAAAAATGCTCGCAATACTGATTTGCATTACTTTATATGGTGATAAGACCAATGCAAGAGCAGTGGGTACTTTTTACAATTTCAATCTTCAGTTTAACGCCGCTCAAAATCCGTCTAATAATTTTATACTGCAGAATTTTACTATTCACTGGAACGGCAGCACCGGAAATTTATTCATTACACATCAAAACAACCCTTCCAAAATACTTTGGCAAAATATAGCAGGCAAAGGATTCTGCGGAGCTGCTCAAGGCAATGAAACGATAACAGAAAGCAGAGGCTCATTCAATATTGTGGATGCAAAATCAAATATTACACAAACACAAACCATAGAATCCATCACTCTTGTTAATAATCAACTAACAATAAAAGGACAATTTCTTGCCGCACAAAACACTAATTACACACTAAGCATTTATGAGGAATCTTCGAATCAATTACACTTTGATCTGCAAACCGAAAATATCAATTTTAATCGCTTATACTTGTCGTATGCCTGTGAAACCGGCGAACAATTTTTTGGTTTTGGCGAACAGCCTTCACATCTCAACCACAAAGGAAACAGAGTGCCTGTATTAGTGCAGGAACAAGGAATCGGCAGAGGTGACAACATTACAGACAATGCATTTGTAAACGGTATTGTAAATCTTACTTTAGGCGCATCTGTTGGCGACGATTACACTTCTTATAAGGTTGTACCGCAATATATTTCCTCTAAATCAAATGCTTTTTTCTTAAAAAATTATGAGTACAGCGAATTTGATTTTACTAAAAACAACCAGATACAAATTGAACTTTACGCCGGAAAGCTGGAAGGCAATCTTATTTATGCGGAAAATCCGTATCAGGCAATTGAGGAATACACCAGCTATTGCGGCAGAATGCAACCCTTGCCGGCCTGGATAGTTAGTGGTGCAATAATTGGTATGCAAGGCGGCACTGCAAAACTATATGATATCTGGCAAAAAATGAAAAATGCAGATGTGCCGGTTATAGCTTTCTGGACACAAGACTGGATAGGTCAACGAACTACATTGGCGGGCAAACAACTCTGGTGGAACTGGGAACTGGATAATGACAGATATCCAAACTGGAATTTATTACATGATTCCTTATCCAGCAATACTATTTCGCTGATGGGCTATATCAATCCATTTTTGGTGGATGTAACCGCAGAGAAATCTAACTACAGAAGAGACATGTATAAAGAAGCCACGCAAAATAATTATTTGGTATTAAACGATGCTGGCCAACCCTATCAGGTACAAAATACATCTTTCACGTCAGGTGTTTTGGATCTGAGCGACACAGGTTGTGTACATTGGATAAAAGATATTATCAAAGATGAAATGCTTGCACGTGGATTGAAAGGGTGGATGGCAGATTTTGCAGAGGCATTGCCGTTTGATGTAGAATTACACAGCGGTGAAAGCACGGCTACTTTTCATAATAAATATCCGGAAGTCTGGGAAAGGATAAATAAAGAAGCTATCAATGAATCTAACCTGAAAGATACGGTAGTGTTTTTTTCCAGAGCAGGCTACACAAAAAGTCCTAAATATGCTACCTTATTCTGGCAGGGAGACCAGTTAGTGGGCTGGGGAAAAAATGACGGATTAAAATCTGCCGTTACTGGCTTATTAAGCGGCGGACTGTCAGGTTTCACCCTGAATCATAGTGATATCGGCGGCTATACTTCTATTACTGTTCCTTTTATCAATTATTTAGTTTTAGGAAGAAGTAAAGAGTTATTACGCCGTTGGATGGAAATGGCAGCATTTACGCCTGTTTACAGAACACATGAAGGATTAGGTCCTGACAAAAATTATCAGGTATATCAGGATACAGCGACTGCAAAACATTTTGCACGCAATGCAAAAATTTATCGTGCATGGCTTTTTTACAGAAAACAATTGATGGAAGAAGCGGCACAAAAAGGCTATCCTATCTGCCGTCCGTTATTTTTAGATTTTCCAAACGATGTAAATACTTACAGTTTATCCACCCAGTTCATGGTCGGCTCTGAATTATTGGTGGCACCTGTCCTTGATCAGAATAAAACAACGGTCAATGTCTATTTACCAAACGGAACCTGGGTAAATATCTGGACGAATCAAGTAGTAAACAGTACAGGCCAAAATTTTAGTATTACAGGATTATCCGACAGGGCAGCCGTTTTTTACAAACAAGGTTCTGCAGTTGGATTACAATTCAAACAGAATTTAATGAATGAAGGAATCAACTAAAGATAAACAATGCAAACTATTCAAACAGACGTTGTAATAATCGGTGCAGGCTATGCAGGCATTGCAGCCGCCAGAAAATTGCAGGATGCCGGAAAATCATTTATTGTTGTTGAAGCACGTGACCGGATTGGAGGCAGAGTAAATACAGAAACGCTGGCTTGCGGTGCCACCGTAGATTTAGGCGCACAATGGATTGGACCCACGCAACACCACATCTGGAAATGGGTCAAAGAAACAAATACCGAAACGTACGATTGTTATGATACCGGAAAAAATATACTG
>DAOORG010000276.1:0-3638 GCA_035389165.1 Chitinophagales bacterium | reverse complement strand
GGCTTTTTATTCGATTTCAGAAACTGAAAATCTTGTGCACCTTTATTGGAAGTCAATCCTAAAATAATTACCCATTTATTTTTAAACTCCAGAAATGGCTTGATGGAATCTTCGCCCATATATGGTGCCACCGTAATGGAATCGAAAGGCATGGTTTCAAAAAATGCCTTCGCGTACATGTTGGATGTATTGCCGATATCGCCGCGTTTTGCATCTGCAATTTTAAAGATATTTGCAGGAATATGATGAACCGTTTTCTCTAATGTTTCCCAGCCTTTTGCGCCATATTGCTCGTAAAAGGCAATATTCGGCTTATAGGCAACACACAAATCGTGCGTAGCATCAATTATCTGTTTATTGAATTCTAAAACAGGATTTTTGTATTTTAATAGGTGAGGTGGAATTTTAGTAATATCTGTATCCAACCCAACACATAAATAAGATTTCTTTTTGTTGATTTGCTGAATGAGTTGATTTCTGGTCATATTACACTGCTTCTACAGATACTATTTCAGGAACAAAATTTTTGATGGTGCTTTCTACACCGGCTTTCATAGTAGATGCACTCATTTTACAACCATCACAATTGCCGAGTAATTTTACTTTCGCGACTAAGTCTTCTGTAATTTCCAGCAATTCAATATTTCCGCCATCTGACTGTAAAAACGGACGAATATTATTCAATGCGGCCTCTACCTTGTCATGCAACTCGTGTTTATGTATTTCTGCTGTCATCGACATAAAGTTACGATATTACAGTGAGATTTGCATTTTGTACGGCAATTTGCTGAGCCACATTCTGTGCCAGTTGTTCAAAAGCTTTGGAAGCCAGTGTTGCTGTTTGCAAAGCGATAGGTTTTCCGAAATCTCCGCCTTCGCGAATATCCTGTTCAATCGGCAATTCGCCCAAAAATGGAACGTCAAACTGTTGTGCCAGCAATCTTCCGCCACCTTTCCCGAAAATATAGTATTTCTTGTCTGGTAATTCCGGTGGTGTGAAAAAGGACATATTTTCTACCACGCCTAATACCGGCACTTTCACCGATTCCAGTTGGTAAAAAGCAATGGCTTTACGTGCATCTGCCAGTGCCACTTCCTGTGGTGTGGTAACTATAACGGCACCGGTAACCGGCACTAATTGTGCCAGTGTAAGATGAATATCACCTGTTCCCGGCGGCAAATCCAATACTAAGTAATCCAATTCTTCCCAAAGCACATCTGTAATAATTTGACGAAGTGCAGAAGTTGCCATTGGTCCGCGCCACGCCACCGGTTGTTTATCCTGAATTAGAAATCCGATAGACATGACTTGCATACCCAAATAATCTACCGGAACAATTTTGTTTTTTTCGTCTACTTTTTGAATGGTAGGACGTGCACTTTGCAATCCCAGCATAGTTGGCACAGATGGTCCGTAGATATCGGCATCAATTAAACCTACTTTAGCGCCGGTGCGTAATAATGCCAATGCTAAATTTACAGCTACGGTAGATTTTCCTACGCCACCTTTTCCTGAAGCTACTGTGATGATATTTTTTACACTAGGCAAAATATCTGATTTTACATCGCGTAAGGTGGTTACTCTTGAGCTGAAATCAATCACCACTTTTACTTCGTTGGAAACGAGCTGTGCGATGGCATTTCTGCAATCATTTTCAAGCTGTTCTTTTAAGGGACAAGCCGGTGTGGTTAATTCAATGGTAAATTTTATTTCTTCGTCTGTAAAAGACAAATCCTTTATCATATTCAGCGTCACCAGATCTTTTTTAAAATCCGGGTCTTCCACTACTGAAAGCGCTTTTAATATTTGTTCCTGTGTAAATTTCATAAATGTAAAATTACAGTTGTTACCCGTATAATTTAGTGAAACACGGTTAAGAAATTAAGAATGAATCTAAATTAGCTTAATGATGACCTGGCTGATTCTGCTTTTACTATAAATTCATCTATGATTTTTGCAGAATATTGCGGGTTTACCATATGATATAAGTGTTCCCTGAACAAATCCTTTTCATTTGGGTGAGTGATATCTATAACCTCTATATTTTTACCTTCGTACAAACGTGGAACAAATTTGGCAACTCCATCTTTTTCACTTTTTAAAATCAATACAGGAATATTATTTTTCGACATATTCTGCAAGCCTATCTGTTTATCAAAAGCAATGGACTCCTGTAATGCCGAATGAGACTGAATGGCAAATATTTTTGAGGGAACTTTATTCAGTGCTTTTTCAATAGGAATACGGTTTAAGTGCGGCAATGAGTCCATATTGGTCATTAGATAAACAATCCTGTCTTTGATTGCTTTCCAGACACCGCTGTTACTGGAAGACTCCTGTTTAATCAATCTTTCTGATAAACCGATACCTCTCTTGCGGACACCTGATTTTGAATCCAAAGGAATAATTCTTCTCAATGTCACCATTACAGATTTCTCAACTATATTTCCCGAAAAAGACATGGACGGAATTATTACATTATCCATAAATCCTAATATCGCATGCTTAGCTTCTTCACCAAAAAACGGATTTGCGCCAATTCTACCGCGCAGATATTTTTTTACGGAAGGATATTGTTCCAGATGCTTATCTATCATGAGAAAATAAATATTTCCCATGGAGTGATCAAATATATAAACAGGATGCCCTTTAGATCCAAAAAAATCTACAACAGCGTCTATGTTTTTTGCCACATGTTCAGAATAATCATCAACAGGCAGATCGGTTGGAATGGAGCCGTAATGCATGGCTGCCGCAATATATTTTTTAGATGGAATAGACGTTAATAAACCATCGAATGAATTTAAGCCGAGAAAGCCATGAATTAACAATACTACCGGTAATTTTTCTTTCGCATTTTCTTTGTATGGATTTGCGAGATCAATAACGATATTACTGATTCCATAAGGTGTTTCGCGTTTCACTTCAATCACCGGCCAGGTAAGTGCTTTATCATCGACGAAGACAGTCATGCGCTCTTTAACATTGTCAATATATCTGATAAAACTAGGACTTTCATTTGGCTTACCCGTTGTGGAATACAACCAAGCCAATGGCCTGCGTTTATCTGATTTGGTTGCCAGAAATGCAATACGTTTTGATTGCAATAAAAAATGCGGTGTTGTCGTAATTTCTTTTTCTTTGTTGAGCGTAACCAATGCAAAGAGTGCTTTGGATTCAAATGCTTTAGAGTTACGTTCAATTCCACCAATTCTGCCTTTCGGGTTAGAAGCTAAAAAGACATAATCGAATCCTGATTTATTATTTTCATTTAAGAATTTACCGATGGTGTCATTTATCAACGAAGTGCTTTCTTCCATCTGTTCCTCGTTGATTTGATAGCCCAGAATCTGTTCTTTTGAAATCAAGCCTTTTTCCAGTAAGCTATTTAAAAATGCTTCTGCATCGAAAATTCCCTGAAGTCCTTCCTGACTTTTTAAAGGTGAATTCAGAAAGGTGTAATAAATATTTTTAGGATTTTTTATTTTGTGGTAATAATCAGATATGTTTTTATAAGGACCAGCAGGCGATTGTCCGTGCGACAAACAAACTAAAAACTTTTGCTTTTTTTGTGTGGTTTGATTCGCATGTTTAATAAAATCTTTCCCAACTGCTTTATTAAATTCTTCCTGCGTTT
>DAOORG010000275.1:0-3644 GCA_035389165.1 Chitinophagales bacterium | reverse complement strand
TAATTCACCAACTTACCAATTAAATTGATCACCCGCGATACCATAGCAAAAATTCTCGATACGGCTCAGATAGAAGACGTGGTACGCGATTTTGTCAACCTCAAAAAAGCAGGCAGCCTGCTGAAAGGAAATTGCCCTTTTCATCAGGAAAAAACACCATCATTTGTCGTTAATCCAAACAAAAATATTTTCAAGTGTTTCGGCTGCGGCAAAGGCGGCGACAGCGTCAGTTTCATCATGGAACATGAAAAATTCACGTTTCCGGAAGCACTGCGCTACCTCGCACAAAAATATCATATTGATGTGGAGGAAACGCAGGTTTCCACCGAGGAAAAACAGGTGCTGGACGAAAAAGAAAGTTTGCTGATTGCCCTGAATTATGCGGCAAAATTTTACCAGACACAACTCACCGAAACGGAAGACGGCAAAGCCATCGGCTTGTCTTATTTTAAAGAACGCGGTTTCTTAGACGATACCATTCAGACCTTTCAATTGGGTTATTCACCGGATAGTTTTGATACATTTTATAATCAGGCAATAAAAGATGGTTATAACGAAGAAATCCTGTTGAAAGCCGGTTTAATTAAAGAGAAAAACGGCAAACATTACGATTTCTTTCGCGACAGAGTCATGTTTCCGATTTTCAATGTTTCCGGTAAAGTGGTGGCATTTGGCGGCAGAATGTTGAAGTCGGCAAAGTCAGACAATCCGAATGTATACAATCCGAAATACATCAACACTGCAGAAACGGACGTTTACCATAAAAGTCAGGTGTTGTATGGCATTTCGCACGCCAAAGCGGAAATACGCAAACACGATGTGTGTTATCTGGTAGAAGGCTATACCGATGTGATTTCACTCTATCAGGCAGGCATCAAAAATGTAGTCGCATCCAGCGGAACAGCGCTGACCAAAGAACAGGTGCAGCTCATCAAACGGTTCACACAAAACATGGTGATTTTGTATGATGGCGATGCTGCCGGTATAAAAGCTGCTTTGCGCGGATTGGATATTGTACTAGAACAAGGACTAAATGTGATGCTGGTGTTGTTGCCGGATAGCGAAGATCCGGATTCATTTGTAAAGAAAAACGGTACAGATGCTACTTTAGATTTTATACAAAAAAAACAACAGGATTTTATCCTGTTTAAAGCCACACAAGGCATTGAAGAAGTGAAAAATGACCCGGTAAAAAAATCGGAAGTCATTAAAGATATTGTAGAAAGTATTGCGAAAGTAGATGATAATATTAAGCGTCAGTTATACATCAAACACTGCGCGGATATTGTGGAAATGCCGGAAAATATTCTGGTAAACGAAGTCAATAAAATTCGAACGCAGCAATTCAAAAAATCAAAAGATTTTAATCAGGAAGATGCAAACGCCATCAACGATTTTGTAAAAACAGAAGTTGACCATTCGCAGCAAACGGTGAGCAAAACACCGGCGTTGTATCATCAGGAAAAAGACATCATTCGTGTGTTATTAGAACACGGCGATAAGGAAATGACGGAAGAATATTCTGTGGCGGAATATGTCATTTTTGAAATGGTAGATGTGGAATTTAAGACGGAAGTATTCGGCAAAATAGTAAAACTCTATCTGGATGCTTATCAGCATGAAAAACCATTGGAAGAAGTCAAAAACCTGAATAATATAACAGATGCCGATGTGAAAAATTGTTTGGTAGAACTGATGTCATCACCTTATGAACTGAGCCCGAACTGGTTTGATAAACATGAAATTGTAGTGAAAGACGTCAACCGAACCTACAAAACAGATGTGATTTCCATGATGCAGCGTTTCAGTTATTTTAAGATGATGGAAGCGATTAAAATCCTGGATGAAAAAATAAAAATTGCCGACCAAAGCGGTAATTTTGAAGAAATGATAGCTTCTATCATGAAAAAAATGGAATTGATGGAAACCCGTAAACAACTCGCCAAAGAGATTCAAACCGTCATCCATCCGCATTAAATGCTGCTGTCAGAATCAGAACAGACTGGATTTTTGGATTTCAGGATCGAAAACTAACTACAAATAGCAATCATTTCATCCAATACAGCCAAATTCAGGCAATTATTATCTAATTACTAATAACTTCAGGAATAGGAACGAATTTTGTAACTTCGCAGTTTAATTAGACACTAATAAAATTAAGGATAGAGTGAAATCTCAAATCCCAAATCTTAAATCTTAAATACAATTATGTTATTATTTGCCATAGGCGGAACCGCTACCAAAGTTATACTTCTCATTTTAAGTTTATCCATTCTGATTGTACTGCACGAATTAGGCCATTTCATTCCGGCTAAATTATTCGGCACACGCGTACATAAATTCTATTTGTTTTTCGATTTCTTGTTTCCATTTCCAAATATTGCCAATTTCACACTTTTTAAAAAGAAAATAGGTGATACAGAATACGGCTTAGGTTGGTTTCCTTTCGGTGGATACGTGCAGATTGCCGGTATGGCAGATGAAACGCAGGACGCAGAAACCTTAAAAAATAGTGAACCGCAACCTTGGGAATTCAGAAGTAAACCGGCTTGGCAACGTCTGATTATTATGGTTGGTGGTGTTACCGTAAACATGGTGCTGGCAATGGTCATTTTTTCAGGCTTGTTGTGGAAATACGGAGAAGAATTTTTGCCCTTCAAAAATATGAGCAATGGTATCATGATTGTCGATTCGTTGGCTTATGAAATTGGTTTGCAAAACGGCGATAAAATTATTGCCATAGACAAACAACCTGCCGGAAATTTTGAGGAATTTCAAAAGGATTTAGTGCTGAACGAAGCAAAAAATATTACTATTGAACGCAACGGTCAACAACAGGATATTAATTTCAAAGAAGGATTTCTGTCCAAATTAATGAAACAGAAAAAAGCGGCATTTATTTTACCGCGAGTGCCAAGTATAGTGGTGCAGGTACAGGATGGAACAGGTGCTGCAAAAGCAGGCATGAAAAAAGGAGATAAGATTACAGCTATCAATGGCGTGCCTACACCTTATTACGATAACGTGAAAAACGAAATCACACTGAATAAAGGAAAAGAGATTGCCGTGACAGTAGAACGAAACGGACAACCGGTAGAATTAAAAGGTGCCGTATCAAAAGAAGGATTGTTTGGTTTTGGTACACAATCGTATGCAGAAATACTGAAAACAGAACGCGTAAATTATAATTTTGCAGCGGCAATTCCGGCTGGAATTGAAAAATCTATCAGCACACTGGCAAATTATTTTAAGAGTTTGAAAATGTTGTTTACGTCTAAAGAAGTAAAAGTAAAAGATAGTTTAGGCGGATTTATTTCAATGGGAAAAATGTTTCCGGATACGTTTGACTGGGAACATTTCTGGATACTGACGGCAACGATTTCCGTGATATTAGCCTTTATGAATATCTTGCCGATTCCGATGCTGGATGGTGGCTATGTGGTGTTTTTATTGTATGAAATGGTAAGAGGCAAGCCGGTGCCGGATAAGGTGCAGCAATATGCACAAAGTGTAGGTATGTTCATTATTTTAGGATTGTTGTTATTCGCAAATGGCATGGATGTGATTCGTGCAATTTTCAGCTAAAATAAAATCAGCATGTTGTTTTTTGAATGTGCTTTTTTTGATTATCTTTGCAATCCGTT
>DAOORG010000274.1:0-3656 GCA_035389165.1 Chitinophagales bacterium | reverse complement strand
CATTTGAAACAAAAGTAAATGGAATGAAAATGACAGTTGGTGGCTCGCAAGGTTTGGATCAAACAATGGATTATGCAGTTGCGATTGATGTTCCGTGGAAAGATCTTGGACAAGCTTCTTCTTTTGCAGAAGGTTTGCTGGCAAAAAATCCAATTAAACAATTAAACGGAATGGTGCCTGAAATCGTTCGCATAAATTTAAAAATTGGCGGCACATTTACAAATCCAACCATTGTAGTTGGCAAACCTGATGGCACAAATGGCACCGGAACCATGAAAGACGTGGTAAAAGAACAAGTGCAACAGCAAGTGGAACAAGTGAAAGAACAAGCAAAACAAACGCTGGATACGATTAAAACACAAGTAAAAGAAGAAGTAAAAAATAAAATTCAGGAGGCGTTGCAAGGCAAAAATCCGAATGATACAACACCTAAAAAAAGCATCCAGGAAAATGTGAAAGACCAATTGAAGAATAAATTCGGATGGCCAAAATAGTCATAGTGGCTTTCCTGCTTTCAAGATTCCCGAAGCAGGAAGCACATTTTATCCTTAATGTTTTATAAAAGAACACTAATATTTATTTTCTTATTTTTGTAAAAATTGATTCGTAAATTACTTACGACTTATTACTCACGACTCACGACTAAAAAATGCAAATAGCCGAACTCAACAAAACAGCCACACAAGTACGCAGAGATATTGTGCGTATGGTGCATCAATGCAAATCAGGTCATCCGGGCGGCTCTTTAGGCTGCGCCGATTTTCTGACTGCACTTTATTTTGAAATCATGCATGTAAACACTGATTTTAAGATGGATGGCGCAGGTGAAGATGTATTTTTCTTGTCGAATGGACATATTTCACCAGTATTCTATAGTGTGTTAGCACGTCGTGGTTTTTTTGAGGTGAAAGAATTAGGCACTTTTCGTCATATCAACTCAAGATTGCAAGGCCATCCAACAACACATGAAGGCTTGCCAGGCATTCGCATTGCGAGCGGTTCTTTAGGACAAGGCATTTCGGTTGCAATTGGTGCTGCCTTGGCAAAAAAATTAAACGGTGATGATAAACTCGTTTATGCGTTAACCGGTGATGGCGAATTGCAGGAAGGACAAATCTGGGAAGCGCTGATGTTTGCCGCAGCAAAAAAAGTAGATAATCTAATTGTTACTGTCGACTGGAACGATGCACAGATAGATGGTTCCACACAGCAAGTGTGCGACCTTGGTGATTTACCGGCAAAGTTCAAAGCTTTCGGTTGGGAAGTTTTGGAAATGAAAGGCAATGTGATGGAAGATGTGATATTTACACTGACACAGGCACAGCTGAAAGCCAAACAAGGCAAACCTGTTGCGATACTGATGCGGACACAAATGGGCTTTGGCGTGGATTTTATGATGGGCACCCACAAATGGCACGGCAGCGCACCAAACGACGCACAACTGGAAAGTGCCTTGTCACAACTGGAAGAAACTTTGGGTGATTATTAGAAATGAATTAATATGAGTACTGTCAAAAAAATATTAACAATAACTAATAATGACGCAATTAAAGAATTTTCTTCAACGAAAGAAATCCTTGACTATTATAAAGAAAGCACAAAGTATATAATTACCATTGATTCAAAACATTATAAGATTACTAAAGTTAATGACATGGTTAACGGACTTCATTATAATGTAAATATTAAAGACCAAGAAAATCAAGATACAATAATTAAGTATAATAACTTTAAAATAAAAATTATTGATTATTTTGAAAATAAATCTTACAAAGAAAACATACTTTATAGTGGTTATAACTTTGAAATAATTGATAATAACGGAGATTGTTACAACAATATAAAAATTTCTTCATTTCTTAAAGACAAATCCTTTAGCAGTGAGTTTTTAGAAAATGATTGGAAATTAGCAAGATTAGAGAATATAATAAAATTTATGACTTTTATACAATCATTTGAAGATTTACGAGAAGTAGAAAAGACATTCTTATCTTATAATTAATAAATTATAACTTTACATAATGAACATTCTCGAAAAAAATCAATCAATCATTAATCAATTATGTACGCAGCATAACGTAAAAACGATGTATCCATCTGGTTCGGTTTTAACCAATCATTTTAATTCAAATAGTGATGTGGATTTATTGGTAAAATTTAATGATTTTGATGTGGCTAAATATTTTATAAACTATACCAATCTTAAAGAAAGCTTGGAAAATATCTTGCATAAAAAAGTAGATCTAATTGAAGAACAAACATTTAAAACCCCAATTTTAATTCGTTCCATTAATAAC
This sequence comes from Chitinophagales bacterium, assembly GCA_035389165.1. Taxonomy (GTDB): domain Bacteria; phylum Bacteroidota; class Bacteroidia; order Chitinophagales; family JADIYW01; genus JADJSS01. The sequence continues at coordinate 1,359 of DAOORG010000274.1, read as the reverse complement.
AACAAACAACTTATTTATGGATGAAAGAATTAAATTAAAACAAGAAATACATAATATTATTGATTCCATTAATGACGAAGAAATATTAAATGCTATTTATACAATCTTGAAAAAACATCATGTAAATGCTTATGTTGATCAATACAACAAAGAAATTGACGAATCAATGAATCAATACAAAAATGGTAATTTTACAAGTCAAGAAGAATTAGAAAAAAAATTAAAATCATAACAATCAATAAAATCTGTGTTCTATAATGAGTTTACAAGACATCACCTACACCGATAAAAAAGATACACGCTCTGGATTTGGAGTAGGTATTCACGAAGCAGGAAAAGCCAACCCGAATGTGGTAGCCATGTGCGCCGACCTGATTGGTTCATTAAAGCTGGAAAAATTCATCGAAGATTTTCCGGAACGCTTTGTGCAAACTGGTATCGCTGAAGCCAATATGATTGGAATTGCTGCTGGTTTGGCTATTGGTGGAAAAATTCCGGTAGCGACAACCTTTGCTAATTTCGGAACCGGTCGTGTATATGACCAGATTCGTCAAAGCGTAGCTTACTCAGATAAGAATGTAAAAATCTGTTGCTCGCACGCAGGTCTTACTTTAGGTGAAGACGGAGCCACCCATCAAATATTAGAAGATATCGGATTGATGAAAATGTTGCCACACATGACGGTGGTCGTTCCTTGTGATTACAATCAAACGCGATTAGCAACGAAAGCAATCATTGAAAGACACGGACCCACTTATTTGCGTTTCGGAAGACCGGTTTGGCCAATATTTACGGCTGCTGAAGATGCCACTTTTGAAATTGGCAAAGCACAGTTTTTATCAGAAGGAACGGATGTAACCATTATCGCTTGCGGTCATTTAGTTTGGCATGCGGTGTTGGCCGGACAAGAATTAGAAAAACGTGGAATTTCTGTTGAAGTCATCAATATGCACACGATAAAACCGTTGGATGTAGATGCTATTTTAAAATCTGTTGGAAAAACAAAATGTGTAGTTACCGCTGAAGAACACCAACGCAATGGCGGTTTAGGCGATGCCGTAGCACAAGTATTAACTCAAAACACACCTTATCCTCAGGAATATGTGGCAGTGAATGATTCTTTCGGCGAAAGCGGAACACCAGATCAACTATTAGAAAAATATGGTTTGATGCCGAAAGATATTATTGCTGCCGTAGAAAAAGTGATGGCGAGAAAATAAGATTGCTGATTTTTACGAAGATAAGGATTAAACAGATTTCTAAATTATAGAAATCTATTAATCCGTTTAATCTGTGATTCTGACAAATCGCTTACACAAAAAACTTCTTATAAAAATCCATCGCATTTTTATAAAATAT
>DAOORG010000273.1:0-3664 GCA_035389165.1 Chitinophagales bacterium | reverse complement strand
TAAAAACAGAACATGCTATTTAATTCCTTACATTTCTTATTATTTTTTCCCGTTTTCTGTTTTCTCTATTTCAGTGTTCCAAAGCAACACCAATGGAAAATCTTAGTAGCTGGCGGTTATTATTTTTATGGAAACTTCAGTCCGTTTTTTGCCATTATTTTATTTGTGATTACCTGCAATGATTTTTTAGCAGGCATTATGATGGATAAAGCATCCACACAACAACAAAAGAAAAAATGGTTGTTTTTAAGCATGGTGGGAAATTTAGGCATTTTATTCACGTTTAAATATCTGGATTTTGCCGACAACAACATTCGGAATTTTTTAGCGGTTTTTAATATTCCATGGTTTGTGCCTGAGCCTTTGTTTAACGACTGGATTGTACCTGTTGGTGTTTCATTTCTTACTTTTCAATCCTTAAGTTATACAATAGATGTTTATAAAGGTGTAACAAAAGCCGAGCAACACTTCGGGTATTTTGCTTCATTCACCGCTTTCTGGCCGGTGATGGTAAACGGACCCATTGAGCGTGCTAAAAATCTATTGCCGCAAATAAAAGAAGAACATCGGTTTGATTACGACAGAATGCGGCATGGCTTATTTCGTATGGCCTGGGGCTTTTTTAAAAAGGCGGTGATTGCCGACAGACTCGCTTTTTATGTAGACCATCTTTATTTGCATTATGATGTAATTTCCGGCTGGACTACGATAATCGGTGGCTTATTTTTCTTTATTCAGGTATATTGCGATTTTTCCGGATATTCTGATATTGCATTAGGTGCCGCAAAAGTAATTGGCATTGATGTGATGGAAAATTTCAAACGTCCTTTTTTCTCTAAAAATTTAGCAGACTTCTGGACACGCTGGCATATCTCACTTTCTACCTGGCTGACGGATTACGTGTTTTTCTATTTGGGTGCATATAAAGCAAGTGGCGGCAAGGTGATTTTCAACGTTATTTTTGTCTTAGCTATTTGCGGTTTGTGGCATGGTGCCAATTGGCCGATGGTGCTTTCATTCACGATGGTAGGTGTATTTATGGCTATCCGTTATTGGTGGCAGGCTAATATTGTTCGCGTAATAAAACCCAGCAATACTTACCGATTGTTTGAAAAATATATTCCGGATTGGATGCATAGCATTGCCACCATATTATTGTTTTTGTTTTGTTTCTTATTATTCAGAGTACATACAGCGCAAATGGCTATCAATCATATGCATCCGGACGCTCCGGTGGAATGGACAACGATTGCCAAAACTTTATATAGCAACTTATTTAAGCTACATACAGCAGGTTATTTCCAGGAATGGATGATTAATAAAGGTATTGTTCAGTTTGCTATTGCCGTATTCTTTGTTTTTGTTTTATTTATAACAGAGGCAATTATTGGTGATGCAAAAATTGAATCAATTGTGCTGGCAAAAGAAAAACCGCAACGATGGGGAATTTATATTTTATTAGTAGTGAGTATTGTCTGGTTTGGAATTTTTAATAACACTTCTTTTGTTTATTTTCAATATTAATAACAGATGCTGAAGAAAACGCTCAAACATATTTTACTGGTTGCAGTCATTCTGCTGGTCTTATCTTCGCTGGTAAGATATTTTATGCCATTCTATTGGGGCGATTCTACACAGACAGTAAAATATGAATATTATAAAAAAAACGCAGAAGCATATAATGCCGTTTATTTGGGTGGAAGTTTAGAGTACAGACACATTGATCCGACAATTATTGATAGCATGGCAAAGAAAAACGGAATTGATTTTCGTTCATTTAATTTAGGTATTGATGGTCACGGAATTATTCAGCAGATGAGTGATTTGGAAGGCTTATTGCAAATTCGCAATCCGAATCTCAAATATATTTTTTTAAGCATCAGCAGTGAGCCTTATTTCTTTAAATCTAATTTACATACTCCAAAATGGGTTTCGTGGCATAGCGCTCAATCAACTTACAATGCATTGAGTATTATTCCATCTTTAGAAGAACCATTAAAATTTCGTTCTAAGTTTGGTGCATTCTGGATATCCAGCTGGATTGAAAATATGTTTAATATTGGTACGGTTCCGGATATGCTGAAATATTATTTTGATAAAACTTATTTGGACTCCAGCTATATCGGCAAAGATTTGAATGGTTTTTATCCGTATGATTACGAAGAAAATCATTTGTTTATGGAATACAAATGGGAAGACACCTTACTTTTACAGTCGAGAAAACAATTCGAAAGCGGTGACTCCTATTCTGACACGTTGAACAAAAGGGTGCTTACTTCTTTTTCTAATTACAAAGGCACTGAAAAACCAAATGCAGCGATGGTTAAGCTTTGTATGGATGCTTATAATACCTGTAAAAAAAGAGGCATACAAGTATTTTTTATATTGCCACCAAAAGCCAGAACAACCTACAGTTTATTGTTACCGGTATTTAATGCAATGCCTGAAGGTTCAAAAATTGAACTCGCAGACATCAGAAAGTATCCTAAATTTTATACTATAGAATATGGTTATAATTTCCATCACTTAAATTATAAAGGTGCCAGATTGTTCAGTCAGGAAATGGCGAAACAATTAGTACCGCTGATGAAAACTCAAAGAGACAGCTTATAATTAGATTATACAGACTCCACGCTCTTATGCACCTTAAATGCATAGATACGCTGAAGATAATAAGAAGTTGCAACAACGATTACTGATGTAATTAATCTGGATGGCAACGGATAAAACTGCAATATTTCAACAAAAAATTTCAAAAATCCAACATTCATTACTACGCACAAAGCAACTACACTCAGGTAATTGACCATTTGTCGTCTACCTCTAACTATAGAGTTCGTCCATACAACATAACGGCTCAGGTAAAAGCCTGTTGGCGTACTAATCAGAAAGGCTAAAATCAACGATGCAATATGAGGACTGAAGGTAAAAAAGGGTGTTTTAAAATTTTGTGCCGTAAAAATATAATGGTACGAAATATAGAAAATAGCCATGTCAAATACCAGATTCAAACCGCCACATGCCATATATAAATAACTTTGTTTTGGAATAAACCTGAAGAACCATTCGCGTATCGTTAATAAAATGGCTCGTATAAAATTTGCAAGCAGAATCATCTTTACAAACACAAAGATAACAAAAACAAATAAATCCGACTATAGCAACTGTGAAAACTGAATCGAGTGTAATTTGTATTCAAAATCTGCATTGCAACAAACACAGCAACTGTATGCTGCTTCTATTTCTATAATTGAATATATAAATTCTTCAGTTGCACATAACACGGTGCCATTGTTGCTTAATGGGATATTATCAGATAACAGTACATGTGTATCAGAGAGAATTTCTACACCACGTCCATCGCATTTTATCGCACTCTCTTTAAGCGACCAAAAATCAAAAAATGCTTTTTGCGGATTTTCGGATAAATCTATGTTCATACATTCCATTTTATCAAAATAACGGTCTGCAACATTCATTTTTAAGATTCGACGCTTTTCAATATCGATTCCAACTTTGGAAAAATCTGAAATGGCAACAATGACATAATCACCGGAATGAGAAATATTAAAATCAATTTCTTCATTTATAAATGGTCTGTCTTTTGCACCAATTTTAATATCGTGTAATGTGTAGTTTAATGCTAATTGCTGAAATGCATTTT
>DAOORG010000272.1:2098-3671 GCA_035389165.1 Chitinophagales bacterium | reverse complement strand
GAACTGAATTTAGATTTCAATGCGCTTTGTTCTGCCAGATTTATTAAATATTGGTCTGTGGTGGTACTGCCTTTTTGCTGATATTTAGCATACACCACGTTACCGTTTTTATCTACTTTGATACCTACCACTACTTTACCTGTTTTTTGTGTATTGTCAAATACCAATGGTTTTTGTCTCCAGGTTCTGCCTTTTAAATCATAACTCATTCCATCGCCGCTGCCAGGTCCAGAGCCGGAAGTTCCGGTACCAGTGCCGTTGGGTGCACCACCAGGTGTTCCCCATTGAGCACCTTGATTGCCGCCGGGTTTGGTATTGCCTTGTCCACTTCCTGTGCCAGAACCAGATGCTGTTCCTGTTCCCGTTCCGGTGCCGGTTTTTCCTTTCGTAAATACGCTAGCCGTTTGCGCTTTGATTCTTGCTTCTTCTGCTTCACGCGCTAAACGTTCCTGTTCTGCTTTTTTAACCAAGGCTGCTATACGTTGTTGCTCCAGCAATGCTTGTTGCTGTCTGATTTTTTCTTCTTTTTGCATTTGTGCAATGGCCACCGCCTGCGGATCTACTGCAGTCACCGTATTATTGGCCGGTGCTTTTACCGGTGTAGATACTGTTTTTACCGGTGTTGGTGTTGGCGGTGTTGGATCCGGATTGGAAACTGCTTCAGCCGGTGCGGAGCTTTGTCCGCCAGCCTCTACTAAATTGTCATCACCAAGGCCATCCTGATTGTCGCCAAAGTCTATCATAACACCGGAAATGGCATCTTCCACAACCGGATGCCCTAATCTGATAAACAATAGTGTTATTAATAAAGCAGCCAACGTAATTGCAGTTATAATAAACGACTGCTGGTTTGACTTATTCTGTTGTAATTGTATTACCTGTGACATTTATTAAGTATTATGTATTAAGTTGTAAGTAATAAGAATGTAAAAATCGATTTTTTTATTTATTTCTATTTACTTAAATACCAACTACTGTTATTAAATCAAATAGTGTACCAACCAAAACTGTTAACTGAATTTTAGCATTTTTATTTTATGTTAGAATGGAAAGAGTGTTAAAAGAAGTTAGCAACCAGTACTTTATCAATTTTTTCGACTAATTCATCTGGTGTCAATGCTTCTTTTTCCAGTATAAATTTAGAAATGAACTTATTCGGCACTTCTTCGATGTAGTTAAAAACGACGTCCACATTTTCAGGCGCATTCTTCCAAATTTCATCTCCGGATTTCTCTTCTTTACCTATGAACGTGCCTAAAACCGATTGCGGAAAGTATTTCTTATTCAGAATTTTACGGCTGTCGGCAAGTACATAAACCGGAATTCTATAGGTTTTAGCAGCTGCTGCAATCAAATGTGCACCAGATTTTGTGATGAAGGTTTCATGCATAATGATATCACAACCCATTAGAATGATGTCAATCTCCGGTAAAAATTTACCCAAACCGGCATCGTCTATCACTTTAACTTCTATACCTTTTGCAGCAATGGCTGCTGCTTGCTCTTTTCCAAATTTATCTTCTAATGATACTAATTGTATTATGCTGATTTTCTTTTGATTAACATTCAATAA
>DAOORG010000272.1:0-1998 GCA_035389165.1 Chitinophagales bacterium | reverse complement strand
GGATTTTCGGTTATTTTTTTGAAGATGGACATAAAGGTTATTAGTTTAAAGATATACGTTATTGGGTTTTGTTTCTTAAAACTATTAACAAATAACAGTTAACTTATATCTTATTTCCATTTAATATTACAACCCAAACTTGGAATTTGTTTTTCACTGACCGGATTTCCTGCTAAAATATTATCCAAAGCAGCACGTATATCTTTTCCATCAGAAATACTATCATTCTTTGGTCGTGAGTCGTCTAATTGTCCGCGATACACACACAACAAATCTTTATCAAAAATACTAAAATCCGGCGTGCAGGCTGCATGATACGCTTTGGCAACTTCCTGTGTTTCATCATACAAATACGGAAACGGATACTTTTCTTCTTTCGCGTTTGCTTTCATCAACTCAGGTCCGTCTTGCGGATAATTGACAACATCATTAGAACTGATGGCAATAAACGCAATTCCTTTCGCCATATAATCATTCGCCAAGCTGACCAATTGCTGATTCACATGTTTCACATATGGACAATGATTGCAGATGAACATGATAACTGTAGCTATTTCTCCTTTTAATTCATTTAAAGAAAGGTGTGCATCAGACACTGTATCTAACAACCTGAAATCTGGTGCTTTAAAGCCTAGTGGAATTCGTAATGTTTCGGTGGCTGCCATCTTATTTAATTATAGAATTAATGAGTTAGTGAATTTAAGAATTTTAATTTACACATTATTATCGTTTATAGATCTTTGCAAAGATTTCATTTTTTGGTCTTAAGGTAACTAATGGTTCTAATTCCGGTACAAAATCAGGCTCTACTTCTACCCTGAATTTTTGCAAAATCATAGCCATGCAAACCTGCATTTCCTGAATAGCAAAATTATTTCCGATGCACAATCTCGGGCCGCCGCCAAATGGAAAATACGAATATTTGTGTTTGTCTTTCAGGTTTTCCATAGCAAAACGTTCTGGCACAAAATCATTCGGATTTTCCCAAACTCTTTTATCGTGATGCACTACGTAGATCGGCATAACCACATTCGTTTCTGCCGGAATTTCGTACCCATTAATCACATCATTTTCTATTGTTTTTCTACCCATAATCCAGGCTGGAGGATAGCAACGCATGGATTCATCCACAACCTGTTTTAAATAATGCAGACCACGGATGGTTTGTGGTGTTGGCAGTTCGCCTTTTAATTCTCTGTCAATTTCATCCATTAAAATTTTTAATTTATCAGGATGTTGTGTTAGCAAATAAAATGTCCAGCCCAAAGCAATTTGTGTGGTTTCATGTCCGGCAACAAAAATGGTTAGAATTTCATCGCGCAGTTGTCGGTTGCTCATCGTTTCGCCGGTATCTTCATCGCGCGCATCCATCAGCATCGATAATAAATCTTCGTGCTGTACCTGTTTTTTACGTCTGTTTTCAATCACCGAAAAGAAAACTTCATCCATCTCTTTCAGAATCTGTTTTTCTTTAATTCTGTTTGGCGTTGGCACCCATTCCGGCAACTGCAACGGATTGTCCACTCTTCTGGTAATATGTTCGTTTCCGTTTGAAACTAACTTGTAAATTTTATCAGTGGTGTTATCTACTTCATTGTAAAAAAGTGTAGAGTTTACAATATCCAAAGTCAGCTTATACAACTCGCTGGATAAGTTAACAGGCTGATTAGTATCAGCTTGTTTTTCTAAACTCTGCAGACATTTAGTGGTTTGTTCCACCATATTCTGAAACATCAATGCCAACTTTTCTTTGTGAAAAGCCGGTTGTGCCAGTCTGCGCTGGCGTTTCCAGAATTCACCTTCACTGGTGAGTAATCCGTTTCCTAAAAACAATTTAATAGAATCGTAAGCAAAGCTTTTTCCGTAGTTCTTGTTATTATCGACCAGTACATATTTTATCCATTCCGGATCTGTAATCACTACTACTTTACGCGTAGGAATTTTTACCTGATAAATATCGCCTAATTCTTTCTGCTGGTTAATAAAGAAATTGATACG
>DAOORG010000271.1:0-3677 GCA_035389165.1 Chitinophagales bacterium | reverse complement strand
AAATGAAGTTTTTTTGAGAATATAATATTGCCTGTGACATCGACAAATTGAAGGAAACAATTCAAAATATTATTTTTAGTGTTTTTGATAACCACATTCCCGTTTTGAAGAAAAGTTGAAATAGCATATTGACCATTAAAAATATCTTCTTCACAGGATGAATAAATAATTCTTGAGTAGTGAATACTACTATCTTGGTCAATTTGTTTTATCCGATAATAGACAATGTCATCCATATCAATATCTGTAATTTGGTAGGTTTGTAATTGATTTGAATGAGCACTAGCTGGATAAACACGTTGTAATAAATTGAAATCTAAAGCATTGGAAGAGCGTTCCACTTCAAAATATGCATTATTGGTTTCAGAAGCTGTTTGCCATCGAATAATACGATTTGAAATTTGGCAATTAACATTAAAATTCAATAACTCGACAGGTAATTGCAAACAAGCACCTAAATCTGTTGTTGAAACAGTAATACACGTATGTCTGGCACAATCTACACAGCTAGCTGGTTGCGTTGGAATAGATGGTGTAATAATATATTCACCGGTATCTACAACGGCAACGATACCTGTATCTCCGGAATTAATCACTTCAGAAAATCCATTTGGACCTATAATTGACAAAGATGCATTACCCGTAAAACCACTATTGTCTGAACAATATTTAACTAAGCCAGTAAAAACAAGATCACCGTTAGCATTACAAGTCAAATAATTACTGGCATTACTCTGTGTATCTGCAATAGCAATTGGTGCAAAAAATGGACCATTGAAATAATGTGAACATGAACTTGCTCCAAAAAAAGCCCAGGATTGTCCAATTGAATTAACTGCAAGGCTGTAAAATCCACGAGAAAATTGTGCAGGTAATGAGCCACTAATAAATGAATAACCATTACAACCTGGATTTAAATCACTAAGTGAACTACAGGAAACAAATCTGCTGCCTGAATAACGCCATCCAATTAGTGCTGTTCTTCCAGCCGTTGTAACTTTAGTCATCCCTAACGATTGTGGAGTAGTTCCTTTGTAATATTGCAGATTAATTCCTGTTCCTGATGCAGCTTCCCAATCAGCTATACATTCATAAACAGCAAAGTAAAAATTGTTATTACTTTGCCAGTTTATACATTGTTTGTCACCACCTTCTGCATTACACAAATCAAAATTAGTAGTAAATGCAGAACCTGAAATATTTTGTGAAGCAAAAGCTGCTGATTGCGAAGTGAATATTTCTACACCACGTTCTGCCTGATTTACACTTCTTCTTACAGTTCCAAATGCTATTGTGTTTGTAGTTAATGTAGAGCTACCGACACCGTCGTCATTATTATCAGCACCATAACCACACATATTTATAAATGAGATTCCGCAAGGTATCATCTCATTGCCAGATGTAATAACCGGATAATCTATAGCCAGGTATCTTCCAGGATTGGTGGTTGTTATTCCGGCTGTGCAAGAAGCAGTTTGTGCATAACGAATTCTGAATTTAAAAGTACTGATAAAATAGGCATTGTTTACCATGATTCCGGATGCAGCTGTACCAGCACCTCCTGCAGTATAGAAATTACCAGATGCTATTGAAGTATTAAAAACTGTCAGGCAAACTCTTGACCAGTTTGATTCTCTTAACCATAGTGTATTGTTAGAGTTATTAAAACACATATCTGAATTTGAAGTGCTTAAATTCATAGTCAGAATTTGTGACCACGTAGTTCCGCCATTTGATGAAAAATCAAGATAAGCTACATTGCCAACACAACTGCCCCAAGAATTGGATTGGCCACAAGAAGTTTCAGATGGAAATAACCAGAACTGAATTTTAAATCCTTCCACAGAAGAAAAATCGAAAGTAGGCGATACAAGTGTAGGATTGTTTTGACCACGCAATACAGCATAGCTGCTATTTGTGGCTACATTGGCTCTGCCATCAAAGTTAGCACCTAATTTCCCAAGCGTACCACCTGAACCAACGGCTACGGTGCTTGCTAAATTACCAATGCAAAATCCATTAGTTCCTGTACAGGAACCCGAACAATTAGGTTGTATCAATCCTGCTTTGGCACCATAAGTATCAGCAACAGGTAGTGTTCCTGCTGTAGTTGCAGTAGGTGCACCAGCAAATGTCCATCCGGCAGGCAATCCTGCTGTTGAATAAGTGATGGTGCCTGTAAAATCATATGATTGTCTTATTCCTGCTGTTGATTCAAATGCTGTTGGCTGACTACACGGAGAAACACAGGAAGGGCTGTGTGGAATATCCTGAGGACAATTCAGATTTGTTTCTCCTGAATTTGAAATACCATTTCCACAAGTGTCAACACATTGACTTTTGGCGGGAAAATTTAAAAATGCTGCAAATAATAAAAACAATATAAAAGTTATACTATTCTGTAAATAAATATTTTTATAGCATTCTTTCATTTTATCAAAAAATATCAATTTTAATAAAACCATTTACTATCTAACACGTACATTCATGTTTAAAGCCGTGCAGTTTATCTAGTTCATCCTTTAAAACAATTCAGGAACTATTTTAATAATTGACAATTTCTATTTCTAAAAAAGTAAGTACTGTAATTTAACTATTGTACATCAGATAAATTCTTATAAATACTGCAGACAACCAATACATTGTTTCATAAAAATAATTAAAAAAATAAACTCTTTTATCTTAATTTATGAAAACAAAATACAACTTTCTAAAAATCATAATAAAATTTCATAAAAAATAAACCGAAACTTCACTAATGAAGCAGACTCAGCAACTGCTCCTTTTTACTGCGTGAAACGGCAAGTTCCATCTTATTAGACATTATAACAGAAATATTATTATCAGTTTTATTAATGTCAATAATTTTATCAAAATTAATAATATTGGAGTGGTGGATTCTAATAAACTGATTAAAATTTTGAAGAATATTTTCAATTTCTTTTAATGTCTTAGCAACTGTAATTTTCTTGTTGTCTTCTAAATGGATGTCTGTGTAATTACTGTGTGCAATGCAACATATCAACTGATCAATATAAATGATGTGCATTTTGTCTGAATTGGACAACAAGAATCTGGTTCTTGTCGAATCTATATTCCTAAGTTGCTCCTGTAAAATTTCATACTGCAACACTTTATGGTTAACATCTAATTTAGCACTTGCCTTTTTTAATGCATCAGCTATGCTGTCTTTAATAATTGGTTTTAAGACATAACCTAATGCGCTGCATTCTATGGCTTTCAAGGCAAATTGATTGTATGCCGTGCAAAATATGATTTCAGGTTTATGATCATGCAGTAGTCTGATTAAATCAAAACCAGTACCATCCGGCAAATCAATATCTAAAAAGATTAAATCAGGTTTGGTAGCATTTATTAAAAGAATTCCATTTTGTACGCTATCTGCTTCACCAACAATAAAGACATCTTTGTGATAGGTATTTATAATAAACGAGAGTATTTCTCTGTTGTCTTTTTCATCATCTATGATACAAATATCCATAATCTCTGTTTATAAAATTGGTAAAACGATACTTACTTTCGTTCCTTGGGCAGTTTGTTGATCATCAAATAAATCTAGTATTTCTAAGGATGCTGAATTGGTAGTTAACGTACGATTTAACAAACTGATTCTATTCTGAATAATCTGTATGGCCATTGATTTTTTTACATCCTGA
>DAOORG010000270.1:0-3682 GCA_035389165.1 Chitinophagales bacterium | reverse complement strand
TTGTTTTCAGTTCTTCCAGAATTTCCGGTCTGATTTCGTGTCTTCGGTTTTCTGTCAGCATAGGATATAAAAACACCGTTCCGTTTTCATGCAGACTAATCCAGTTATTTGGGAAAATGGCATCCGGTTTTGCCGGCTCTTCTGTGTCCTGAATAACAGTCACGTTAATATTATTTGCACGCAATTTGGCTACATAAGCATCAAATTCTTCAATCGCTTTTTGTTTGATGGCATCGGCACTCAGACCTTCTAAAGATTTTTGAAAAGCATTGGAAACGGCGGTTTCATAATTAAACTGAAAGCTTGCCGGACGAACCATCAAAAGGTTAGAAGTGTATTGATTGGACATTTTACGAATTTACGATTTATGTTCCGAAGTTTCGGAATACGATGTACGATTTTTTCAATTAAAATTGTAACTTTATTTTTCAAATTATCTCATTTTCAAATTTACAAATTATGTCATTCTCCACTGCTGATTTATACGATGCCAATGAAGGAAAAGTGCATGTTGCATTGCCCATTTTTCAATCTTTCGGACAAAAGAAAAAATTCTACGGACAGATTTATACCATTAAATGTTTTGAAGACAACACACCGGTAGGCGATACCTTGCGAAATCTAAATGGCAAAGGAAAAGTGCTGGTAGTCGATGGTGAAGGTTCACTGCGTTGTGCTTTGTTAGGCGATATGCTGGCGGAAGCGGCTGTGAAAAATGAATGGGAAGGCATTATCATCAACGGATGTGTCAGAGACAGCGTGGCAATCAATAGTTTACCTATTGGTGTAAAAGCATTGAATACCAATCCGACCCGTTCAGTAAAAAAATATCCTGGATTAAAACAAATAGAAGTCGGCTTTGCCAATGTATTTTTTGAGCCGGATCAATACGTATATTGCGACGAAGACGGAATTTTATTAAGTGATAATGCGTTGTTTTAATAGCTTTTAAACAGGCATGCTATCGTCATAAATTTGTTGTTTGTCTTCCATATTGTTAAACAACACCATCGCGGCAATTGAGCGTGTTGGTCTGCGAACAATCATCAACAACAAAATACCCAATGCAATAAAAAAATGTAAATCATCTCTTGTCAGGTAATAAAATACAATATTGATAAAAGCGGCTCCTTCCAATAAAGCCATTTGGATTAGAAACGCACTTCGGAAAATGTCAATCTTTTCTTTTAAAGAAGATACTGTCAATGCCGCTTTTGTACGCGTAAAAAATAACAACCTTGCTGCCATCACACAGACAAATCCGATGGCGATTCCGAGAATCTCAAAAATCATATTTTTTTCAGGTGCCACAGTAGCATCCTGTTTTACCAAATAGCGAAAAACCGCTAAAAACATTACCACACCCAAACACATGGCTATGTGTAAAATATTGATGGTTTTAAACTGCGCTCCAACTGTACTTTGAGAATCCATATAAATTAATTTGGACTAAAAATACAAATAGAATTTTAAAGTGTACCAAAAAGTTCAGTCAGTTTCTTGGTTCGGTAGTCGAATATTTCATTTAGTTTTTTCTTCACAAACAGCACATTAGCGATATCTCCTAAGAATCCCAGTGGTACTTTATAATGCACAACATCCGTCATTTCCACACCACCGTCAATAGCTTTGAAAAAATGCTTATGATGCCACAAACTGTAAGGGCCAAATCGTTGCTCGTCCACAAAATAGGCATGATCTTTCACGTGTGTAATTTCAGTGACCCATTCCATTGGAATATTCATCACCGGACGAACAATATAACTGATAATCATGCCCGGAAACATCGGCAAATCTGCATCTTCCGAAGTGACTTTGAAACTCATGTAGTCTGGTGTAATCACCTTTAGGTTGGCTGGCGAGGAAAAAAAATCCCATACTTTATCTAAAGAAATCGGTAATTTTTGCGTGCTTTTAAGGCTGTGTAAACTCATTTTTTTTGTTTTTTTTTGAAGTTCTGCAACGTTCGCTGCAATATTTTATTTCTGTCCATTTATTTTCCCATTTCTTTCTCCATTTGAAAGGTTTGTTGCATATAATGCAGATTTTTTCAGGAAAATCAGATTTTGGAATCGTTTTTGGCACAAAATTCAAACAAAACAAGCAATAAAAGGTTGTAAAGAGAGCCAACTAAATTGGTGAAAATTACATCTTTATTGTATATTTATGCTTGAATGAAGACCGCTTTAAAAAAGATACTCTATTTATGTTTAGTTGTTGTTGTCATCGCTTCCTGTAAAAAGGAAACCGAAACAATCGACTTTGATTATGGATATAATTATTTTCCGGATGATTCCGGTTCTTATGTAATCTATAAAGTTGATTCTGTGTTGTACAATGATTTTGATCCATCGAATTTGAAAAGAACGTCTTCTGAATATTTGAAAGAAGTTGTAACAGAACAGTTTGTCGATAACCTTGGACGCAACGCAAAAAAAATTGAACGTTTCGTTACGGATAGCCTGCACTTGCCGTGGCGTCCTGTCAATGTATCCTATTTTGTAAAAAATATTACAAATGTAGAACGTGTGGAAGATAATATTCGCTATATCAAACTTACGTTTCCTGTAGCAGTTGGAAATACGTGGCGAGGAAATAAATATAACGAACTAAATCATTTTCCTTACACGGATTTGAAATTTACCACGACCAATTTTGACTGGAACTATACATTGAAAGAAGTTAATGCTACGTATAATTCCGGTAGTGTTTTTTCAGATTCCACATTGACTGTTTTACAAGTTGCAGATTCATCTAATGTTCAGAAAGTATTTTCTGTTGAGAAATATTCCAAAAATATTGGTTTAGTGTATAAAGAATTGTGGCGATTGGACGCTCAGTTGGTAGATGGACAAACATACGAAAATAATGCTGTTTTTGGTTTTATCCTGAGACAGTATGCAATAGAATACGGCAAGGAATAACAGCTATTCGACCGTGTTTATATAATTTTTTAATTTTACAGCTTGAAACATATTTATTCCATATTTGTTGCATGTATCGTTTCCATTTTCATATTGCAGTCATGCAAAAAGGAAATGGATATCAGCGACTATGATATAGGATACAATTACCTTCCGGATGATTCAGGTTCTTTTGTAATTTATAAAGTGGATTCTGTAATTTATAATGATTTCGATAATTCCAGAAGATTTTCCACTGTTTACCTAAAAGAGAAAATAGGAGAGCAGTTTACGGATAATTTAGGCAGAACGGCAAAAAAGATATTGCGTTATTATTCAGATACAATGACAACGGAATGGGAATTGCACAACGTAGATTATCTGATAAAAACGCAGTTGGTGGCAGAACGCGTGGAAGACAATCTTCGCTATATAAAGCTGGTGTTTCCGAATGATGTAAACAAGAAATGGTTAGGAAATAAGCTAATTACGATTCCACCGCCATACATCATTGATACATCCAATTATTTTTTAAACGACTGGAAATACACCATTAAAAACAGAGATGCCTACTATGATAACGGTACGCTAATTTTTGATTCTACGTTGCTGGTTTCGCAAATACAGGACTCATCTGCTATTACCAAAACCTATTCTGTAGAAAGATTTGCAAGAAGCGTTGGCTTGGTATACAAAGAGCTTTGGATTGTAGTAGGTCAGATAAATATTGGAGCACCCTGGGAAGACAGAGCGGAAAAAGGATTTATTTTAAGACAATA
>DAOORG010000269.1:2260-3685 GCA_035389165.1 Chitinophagales bacterium | reverse complement strand
TTGCATGTATTAAGCCTGCCGCTAGCGTTCATCCTGAGCCAGGATCAAACTCTCCGTTGTAATGTACTTTCTGTACGAGTTTGTTTTAAATATTAATTTTGAGTGTGTATCATTCGTTTTAATGAACCTATATAGGCTCCCCAATAAATCAAAGAACTGTGTTTGCTTATCTTCTGTTTTGCAGAAGGGACGGCAAAGATAGAAACTTTCTTTCAATTGTCAACAAAAAGTGGAAAATATTTTTTGGAATTTTTATCCACATTTTTACTACTTAAAAGAACTTACTTTATTTTGAACTATTTTTCGTAGCTCGTTTCTAAAGCGGGTGCAAAGGTAGCATTCTATTTTTTATTTCCAAACAAAATTTGAAAAAAAATAAAAAATAATTTTCGATTGTTGAATTTTGATATGATAAGAAAGAACTGTGCGATGAGTGATTATTACATCTGTTTTTCAAAGCGGATGCAAAGGTAGTAATCCAATTTTAATTGTCAAGCATGTTTGTAAAAAAGATTTTATTTTTTTATCGTATTACTTCAAAACGCCATATTTTATTGACAGTTTGAGTAGTTTAATAAATTGTATCTTTCGTTTGAATAAGAATTAACATTCCAAATTTGCTTTTAGATTTCTTTTAGCAGTAAGGTGGAAATTCCTATTCTATAATTAAGAATCAAGCAGTTATACAATTGAAGAAATCGGTTTCTGAAATTAGTTGTCAGAACAATTAAATTTGAATTTTGCAGCTTAAAATCGTCTAATATGAAGTAGAATATGCATTAATTATCGGATTCTATCCTGAAAAATTCTGTTGAATTTCTTTTTTCAAGGCATTATATTCTTTAGAAAACGTAAAAAATATGCTGGAATGCCGAATTATTCTGCTGAATTTGGTTCAATATTTTATCAAAAAAAATGAAACCTATGGCTGATGAAGTGCAATTGAGTGTGCATTACTGTGCCGATATGCTAAGTAAAAATATGAAGATTGATTTATTTTCGCTTCTGACCACGCGTTTTTGGCTTGCCATATTTCTTTTTCATCTTATCTACGTGGCGAATTTTATTATTCACCTTGCTGTTTTTGGCAGATTTTTGATGAAATGCAGGTCCTACGGCTTCTGATTTTTTTGGTTTTTTGACTTGAATTTCCTTTTGAGGCAACACCGGCAGCTCTTCAACGATTAATTCTTTAGATACTATTACTTCTTCCGGCAGTTTTTCCATCGGAATTTTCATTTTCATCAGCTTTTCAATTCTTGTTTGGAATGGCTTTTCTTTTTTAGATATGAAAATGATAGCATTTCCGTGTTTATCAGCTCTTCCGGTTCTTCCTATTCTATGTATATAATCTTCCGGCACTTCCGGTGTATCAAAATTGATAACGTGCGAAACCTCAGCAATATCTATACCTCTGGCTATTAC